>NZ_JBHFPE020000012.1:0-109540 GCF_043355935.2 Roseovarius roseus
GGCGCGCGACTGGATGGAGGCGCGGGCCGAGGACCTTCTGCCCGTGGAATATTTCCACGTGGTCTTCACCCTCCCGGCCGAGATTGCGCGGATCGCCCATTGGAACAAGAAGGCGATCTACGGGCTGCTGTTCAGAGCGTCGGCCGAAACGGTGATGACCATCGCGGCCGATCCCAGGCGCATGGGCGCGCGGGTGGGCATGACCAGCGTGCTGCATACCTGGGGATCTGCTCTGACGCATCATCCCCACATCCACATGATCGTGCCCGGCGGCGGCCTGTCGCCCGACGGGACAAGGTGGGTCGGCTGCCGCCCTGGATTCTTCCTCCATGTGCGGGTGCTGTCGCGGTTGTTCAGGCGCCTGTTTCTGGAAGGACTGATGGAGCTGCACCGGACCGGGCAACTGGCCTTCTTCGGTGATCTCGCAGGGTTGGCCAGCGTGGACACCTTCACGACCTGGCTCACCCCGTTCCGCAAATCCGAGTGGGTGGTCTATGCCAAGCCACCCTTCGGAGGCCCCGAGGCCGTGCTGGCCTATCTGAGCCGATACACCCACAAGGTCGCGATCTCGAACACCCGCCTGATCAGCGCCGATGCCGATACCGTCGCCTTCCGCTGGAAGGATTACCGCATCAAGTTCGGCGACCGGCAGAAGGTCATGCGCCTGGCCACGCCGGAGTTCATTCGCCGGTTCTTGATCCACGTTCTACCTGACGGCTTTCATCGTATTCGGCATTACGGGCTGCTGGCCAACACGACCCGCAAGGGCAACATCAGAAAGATCCGCGCCTTGCTCTGCGTCCAGCAGCCTGAACAGGTCGCCGCGCCAGAGCCAGTGCCCGAGTTCATCCCGCTCACCCTGCGCGAGCCATGTCCCTGCTGCGGCGGTTCCATGCGTATCATCGAGATCTTCAGGCGAGGACAGAAACCAATGTCGCGTGCCCCACCGTGGGAGCAGGCCGCATGACGTATCGCATGTCATCCATTACGGACCACCACCGGCTACAGACCGTAGGCCCGGTCCAAACAGCGCGCTTTCGTTTACTTGCAAAGCGGCACAAGGCGGTAGTATCTCCAGAACGCACGGCCTCGTCGGGATCATCAGCTGGGTTTGAGACCGTATCCGGCGCCTGCCTCGCCATCAGCCGCACCCCGGATGCAGCCGCCGCCGCGCCCGTCCGCGCACTTTCCCCATAGCCTGATCCAAGGCCCCCGCGGCTTCCACCTTGGGAGGTTTTCCAACGCGGGTCGTGGTCGCGCCAGTGCGCAACGTGCCGCCGCGACCCGCATCAAAAAACCTTCACCAGAGGCGCCGATTGTCCACTCTCAGTCGTGCTGCGGTGCGGCCCGTCGAACTGGTCATTCGATGCGCACGCACATTCAGGGCGTCGACGAATGACTGCAAGGCGGACAGAGCGGACCCCCACGTTAAAAGCCCGAATGTCGGCTTTCAGGAAACCGTTTAACAAACGGTGATTTTTGGAACATTGAGAATTTACCTTTTGGGGCCGCAACGACATTTTTAGCACGGCAATAAAATTGCATCTTCAATCCGGAATTATCGCTCCTAAATGCTTTAACTTGTGTTCAGGTTCGACATGGATTGTAACCTTGGCACCATCCAAATGATCTTTCAAAGACTCCTCCATCCGGTCACAGATTTCATGAGCTTGAAAGACAGTCGTTTCACCGGGCACGACGAGATGGAAATCAATAAATATTGCCGCGCCTGCGTGCCGTGTCCGAAGATCGTGCGCTTGCATTGCGCCATCCAGTTGTGACGCGATAACATTACGGATCGCGTCGAGTGTCTGCGCTGAGACGGCCTCATCCATCAGACCGCTCAGGGACTCTTTGACGATTTTCGAACCTGACCAGAGGATGTTGATGGCCACGAGCGCTGCCAGTGCCGGATCCAGTATCCACCATCCTGTTGCAACAGCCAGAATAACGCCAGCGGCAACCCCGACAGAGGTAAGAACATCCGTAATCAGGTGTTTTCCATCGGCCACCAAGGCCGGTGATTTCTGTGCTCGTCCACGTGTGATCAGCACCCAAGCCCACAGCCCGTTTATGACTGTTGCCGTCATGTTCACAAGAAGCCCTTCTACTGGGGCATCAAGCATGACTGGCTGCATGAAGCCGTGGTAGGCTTCGCGAAAAATAAGCAGTGCGGCAACGATGATCATTACACCTTCGAGGACAGCACTGAAGAATTCTGCTTTGTGATGGCCGTAGGGGTGATTGGCATCAGCGGGTTTCGCCGCGATATGGATCGCGACGAGCGCGGCGAACGCTGTTGCGACATTGACCGTGCTTTCGAGTGCATCTGATAAAAGTGCGACCGAACCAGTTATCCAGTAGGCAAGGGCTTTCAATCCCAAGACAGCAAAGCCGACGAAAATACTGCCAATTGCAAGCTTGATAGTGGTCATGTTGGCCGTTCCTCCAGTCCTGATCACGGCAGTTAGACTGCGCGATACAATGGTGCAAGCCGCTGACTTTGCGAGTGAAAGTCATGTTCAAATTAATCTATATTTCTATAGCTGGGATGCTCCCAAAACTCCCGTTTCTGGCTGGGGCGTAAAACGCCTCATTTTCGGCTGCCACAAATCCCGTTCAAAACCTAACCAGTTTTCGAAGGTTCTTGGCTCTCTCTTGCAAGCAGACATCCATGCATCACGCAGCATCGGTAAAAATGGGCTCTAAGCCGACTTGCGGCGTTGCAGCACTCGACGTTGGGTCATCAACGCCCCTGACAGGTTGGTCCGATGACCGCTGTCAGCCCCAAAGCGGCCTATGAATGGTCTCCAGTCGGACGTGCCAGCACATGCCCGTTAGGTTGGAAAGCGGACGCTACAATGGCCTCATCTACCCATGACGCTCACAGGCGACAACGAGTATCGAACGCAACGCATTAATCAAGCCAGCTTCCCTAAAATGGCGAGTCGAAGTCATCGACTTCCAGATCTACCGACGTAGCCATTTTCAGAATTACGTCAGCTAAGTTCATCAGAAAGGTCTGGTCAATTTGATGTAATTCCCCAGTTTCCCTGTCCAAGCCGTTCCTATGAACGCAGTCGTGACGCATTTTTATGCTTTTCTGGATCAAATCCAGATCGGCACCTTTTGGCAGAATGTCGATGCCGAGACCAACGCGAAAAAGGCTGTTTGCCTTCTTGATGTCGTGGAAAGAAACAGCTCGAAGATACTCAAGCAGTCTTACTTTCGCAAAGTCGTCAATGCCCATGGCGTCAGAGAGCTTGAACTGCTTATTTCCAATTTCTAAACTCTTGGAAGACAGCAGCTTTTCTTGAGCTTTTGAGCTGTTCGCAACGGTGAGAATCAACGTGTCAGCAAGAAAGACCTCAAGAGCGGTTATACTCTGAGCCAAGAGCATTCGAGCCAGCATCTGCGACTGGGCATCTGACACGATGCTAGAAGTCAGGGATCCAACATCTTCCATTGTTTGATTGAATGCGCGGAATACCGGGCGAGAGAACTGCTCTTGCTCCTCAAGCCACTCGTAGTAGTCGTGATCGTAATCGTCATAATCACTGGACGTGCCCCGCATAGGGTCGGCTGTGATATGAATTTCGGGATGGTCATCAAGCTCTATTTTACAGCTATCCCAATCTGTATTGACCCATCCGTCAAACTGGTGACCGTTGAAGCACTCTAAGCTAATCGGCAACTGTTTGCCGTCACCGTCATCAAATACTACCGGCAGCTCGGTGGTTCCATCCACGTCTTCTTTGCAGTCTGGACAAAAAAAAGAAACGTCGCTCGGTTCCCAAAGCGTTTCTTCCATTTCCATCATGAGCGCTTTGGCTCTGCCCATGTTTCTTGCCCAAAATCAACTTTCATTGCCAATCAAGTTTAGAGGCTATCCTCTACGCTGGCCATGCTCAAACGCTCTGGGTCCGCTTTCATTAAGCTTCACCGCTGCGTTTAGCATATAGTTCAACGTCCGGTTTGGGCCGTCCTCGTCTCGAAGGGCGACCACAATTCGCAACTTTGCAAAGTTCACTATCTGCGCATTGCTGACCTTGATGCATAGCGCAGCATCGACGCAATGATCTTTGGAGGGTGAACGGCCGCTTATTCCTCGCACGCACGAGCCTTTCGCAATCGCAGCGAATGGCCGGAAGCCGCACCTCGTGCTGAATTTACCCGGCTTATCGATGACGGCCTGACCAGACATTGTTCTCCTGCGCAGCAAAGACCCGGTGGCAGCGGGTTTCCGCTGGATGCCGTTTGTAGCAACTCATCCGCAAACATGCCAGCGGATGCTTCACGGCGCTGATCGGTGGCGTGCCTCATCCGGCGCGCCAGTATCTGCTCTCAATGCGCGACGCCATGGGGTTGTCAGACAAATCGACGAACACGACGCGAAGTCTTGGTGCGCAGGTTTTCGGGCACCTGAGAAGCCAAAACGTTTGAACGATTGAGCCCGCCCTATTCGTTGGATTTCGTCTACGCCGCGCTGTCGCTGCGATAAGGATCTGAAGTCGTGGTTGCTGACGCGTTCGGCGCTGCAAATGATGCGGCGCATTGGAGAACCATGTCAAAAGATGATTTCGCAGCCCTGAAGGAAGGATCGCAAGGCATCGCTTCGGAGATGTTCGAAGCCGCTGTGCCTGTCGAGCACAGCATCCTGCTCGCGGTGAAAGAGCCCTCGTTTTCGGAGTTCAGCCCGATCTCGGTAAGCGATCTAGCAAACCAGGCCGAGCTCGAAAAGACGGCCGTAGAGGTGCTCTACGAGACCGTTGAGACCGGAGAGGTTAAGGACGACGCCTCCTGGATCCAGTAATCCGAAACCCTCTGAATCACGTCACAAGGCAGTCACCTCTAGACCATCGGTGGCTGCTGCATTTGCGGGATCGTTTTAATTGATAGTGCCGCGCTAAAGTTGTCTTCCCATCCAGCTTGGATGTCACTATCCGTCACTTCACATATCATGGATGACATAGATGGCTGACAGTGTTTCAAAAATCGGGATCGGACTTGTGCTTGTCGGGGCGTTTGCGTTCGTCGTTTATCTGCAAAAAGCGGAAGCGGCCAAAGTTGAGCATAAGGCAGAGCAATCTCGCATTGAAAGAGCAGCGCGAGCTGAAAGGGCAGAAGAAGAGCTCCATGCATACGTCTCCAATCTTCATCCTGGCGATCTGATCAACCTCGGCAACAATTGCATCGCTCAGATCACAGAGCAGATGAATGACCGTGACACCTTTTCCTGGGACTTCATCGATCTCAATCCGCGAAAATTCGAAGATCTGGAGACGGCGAATCTTATGGGTCTGCGGATGACCGCGTTCGGCTTTGAGATCACCGGAAAATCTTTGGTGAAGCCGCAACTCGCGACGATAGAAGCGGCTAAAGAGTATTTGTCGAATCCGGTCCGGTTCGAATTTGTCACAGTGTCAAAATTTGACAGCTACGGCGGCTTGAATGAGAGACTGGACCTCACCGTGTGTTATCTGACCGAACCCGGCGAGATGAGCCTTCGCGAAGCCGGAAGCTTTATACTCCAAAAATAGGGCGGTTGATCGGGACAGATTGCATGCCGAAACCAGCTTCGGATCTCGGTCGTATAGCTTCGATTGAGACTGTTCTAACAATTCCTAGACATCATACTTGCTCGCCCGACCTCATCCGGGCAGTCTCCCGGAAGTTGTGTAAGATTTTAGGAAGACGAAATGCGGAAATTGGTGACAATAGTCGGCCTGGTGCTGGTGGCGGGGCCGGCTGCGGCAGATACCTTTCAGGTTTTCGACTAAGTGGGCCTATGTCACGCCCTTGCGCATTAAGTCAGCGATATCGTTGGTGCTTTAATAGATATGTCCGGTTTCGACCGCGGCGCTCTCGTTCCGGAGCAAGGCGCGAGGTGGAATGAAATCACACATAAGGCGTAGATAACAACACACATCGCGTCAAGCTTGACGCTCGGCTACTCCCCAGATCGATCATACAGACCAAACACGTCGCGCCCAGTATCTGATTTTAATAGATAAAAATGGTGCTGTGAGAGAGGATTGAACTCTCGACCTCACCCTTACCAAGGGTGTGCTCAAGATGCTCGCAAGTGCTCGCCAGTCCTATAAAAAGTCAGTAAAGCAAGGGTATCGGTACTTGCATCTACGCGTCTTTGCTCGTAGTTTCTATAAATTGTGCGTGCCGGGTGCGTGCCGGGATAGTTGCTCTTAGGGGAAGTGGTGGCAAGTAAAGGTTCGAGTTCAGGAGGTTTGAGGTCTTCGACGGGTGCGGTAAACTTGACCGAAGCAAAAATTGCGCGTGCAGTCTCGCGAGATGTGCGTTGGTTATTGGCGGACGTGACCGTTCGGGGTTTGGTTGTGCGGATCGAACCTAGCAGCTCAAAAACCTATTTTGCCCGATCGAGGATTGGCCGAGGCCGCGACGCCCGCTGGGCTGAAATTAGGATTGGCGAGCCTGGTCAAATAAGTCTTGCAGATGCAAGAGATCGTGCCCGTAAATTGTTGACTGATATGAGAGCGGGCGTTGATCCTAGGACGCCGCAGCCAGGAGGCACTTCCGTTGACGAAGTCATTAGGCGGTACGACGAGCGATTGAAACAACGCGAAGTCGTAAAGCGGCGAGATGTTATTCGAAGCTTAACCAGCAACTTGACGTATTTAAAAAAATTACCGGTCGGTCAGCTGACACGGGCCAACTTGGTTTCTGTCATCGACAACATTGAGGCGGATGGACGGCCAGGTGCTGCGGATGACTTTCGAAAGCATGTTGTTGCAATGCTTAATTGGTCCGTGGGTGCGGGTCTTTTGCAAGCTAGTCCAATGTCGGGATACAGACGCGAGCGGTCAACGAGGGCTCAGCGCCTCGAGCGCGCAAAGTCAGTGTTCAAGAATGACGCCGAAATTGCCAGTTTTTGGGCGGCGTCATCGCAAGTGTCAAACCCGATGTTTGCTGCCTTTCTGAGGTTCCTCTTGTTGACGGGGCAGCGAAGAACGGAGACTTCGTGCCTGAGATGGTCAGATCTGCATCTTGACGTAGACCAAGGGAAGTGGGCCATTCCGGCCAATGTACGGAAGATGGGTGATGCGCATGAGGTGCCGCTTGGCAAGTTAAGCGTCGAGATCCTCAACCAGTTGCCGAAGCATAGTAGTGACCTGGTTTTCCCAGGCAGGGGCGGCGTGCACATGAGTGGCTGGAGTAAGCGGCTTGCTCCAGTTCGATCAGCCTTAGATATGCGAGACTTTGCGTTTCATGCTTTGAGACGGACGTACCGTACCGGGATGGGGGAGTTGGGTGTGCCGTTTGAGATTGCCGAACTTATGATTGGGCATGCCCGGCCCGACCTCGTGAGACGTTATGATCGAGGCACATTGTGGCGCCAGAGAGTTAGGGCTCAAGAGCAGTGGGAAGGCTATATCGAAGGATTGATTAGATGAACGACGATGCGGATCCCAGGATACAGAAACTTAGGGGTGACCTTACTGTTGTTCATGACAGAATGACCTCTCATCTAGAACAGAGGGGAAAGCAGCTTCGGGAAATACCAGATTGGGCGTTGGAGAGTTATCTGGAGGAGGCCAAGCATGCCCCAGTGGTGCGGAGAGAGAACGAAGCTCTCCAGAGCAAGCTTGCGACATACAGCAAGGGGCCGTTGAAAAGAAAACAAAGCTCAATCGAACACGTCAAAAATATCGCTGCCATCATGGCTGACATTCGAGATAACTCACCAGAGAGAAGCGAAGCTACGATACGTAAAATTGCAAACAAACAATACGGCAAGTTGATGGTGGAGCAGCAGCTTCCAAATGCGAACGTTCCATTTTACAGAGACGATGCATATTTGCGTAGGATGTTACGAGGGCTTTCTAAAAAAGCGGATTAACTTACAAAATATATTAAATACCAGAGAAGACTGCAATTCTCTGCGATGACTAGGGGTACAATAGCGCCCATTATCTCCTGACACCTACGTGTGAGGAGAAGACCATGCCAATCAAACAAACGACGGTACGCAGGCCTGAACATCTGTTCGATGACGTTCTCTATTCCACTAGGGAGGCTGCGGCATTCTTGGGGCGATCGCATCGCACCTTGGAGGCTTGGCGCCGTACCGGCATTGGGCCGCGCGTGACGCGTATTCACCAGAAGGCACTACCATACTATCTCGGGCGCCACCTGCGCGAAATTCTTGAAGGGGGCGATCACCGTGCCGTCTAGGTGTGAAGGGCAGCCTATCGGCGGTGCTTTTGCATGAAGATCTTGCGGAGATGACGCTGTCTGCAAATGCGACCGGATCGGTAATTGGACGCCTTGCGCTAAAAAAACCGGTGCCTTTTGGTTCATACCCAGCGTGCTGCTATTGCGCTCCCGGTCAAGTTCGTCGTTCGTAAATGTGCTGGCTACTGCCAAGTGCAGCGCGCATTGCGATTTGTTGTGCTGAGAGAGGTTCCCCAAATGTCTAACCGTACAAGTTCGACCTCTGGGGTAACATCTCAGGCTGAACAAAGTGATCCGATCCGAGCTGAACTCACGATCCTGGCCGCGAACAGCTTCGTGGGCAAAAGCTTTGCGCTCGGAGCCGACGGTCAGATCGAAAAAGTGGCGGCGGGCAACCATTCCGAGTGGGGTGCTGGCCGCCTAAATATCTCCACAGCAGAAGAGTTCGTCCGACTTTTGGAGCAGCTTTCTCCTGAAATGGCCTTAGTACTTGGCACCGCACCAGACTTGCCGGAATACTTTTCGTTGACGCGGAACGGGACTAGACGGACGCGAGAGACATTCCACCTCGCAAATGGGCCGGGTTGGCTTCTATTGGATTACGACACCGATCAGATGCCCCCAGGGGTGAAGCAACGCATCGATGAACTGGGTGGGCCGGTCGCCGCCATGGAATGCGTTTGGCCTGAACTCAAAGATGCTTGTCGTGTCTGGAAACCATCAAGCTCGGGTGGTGTGCACAAAACCGGAGATGAAGCCCCAGCCGATATTAACGGCTTCCATCTCTACGTCCTCGTTTCTGATCAGTCGAAGAGCAAGGAAATTTTGGAGACCCTGCAGCTTCGAGCATGGGCTGACGGCCTCGGCTGGATTAAAGCGTCCGCCTCTGGCGCTCTGTTAACGCGCTCGATTTTTGACACGACGGTTTGGGGGCCAGAGCGTCTTGTTTTTGCTGGCCCGCCAGAACTCGGCGAAGGCGTCTCAAGAACAGCGCCACCAATTGTCAGCCAAGAGGGTGACATCCTGAGCCCGCCGCAGCGGCCAGTTGGAACGGCAGGGGAAGAAGCAATCCGTGTCGCGAAAGAGGCAATCAGACCGACGGCAATCAAGAAGGAACGTGCCTGGATAAAAGATCAAGTAAGACGGGTGATGACCCAAAAGAATGTCTCCGCACGCGCGGCTTTCACGACCGTCAAGGCGATGATCAAACAGCACCTACTTGAGGACGACGCGGCGCTTCAGATGAACGACGGAAACGTAGTCCGGGTTGGCGATCTACTTGATCAAGGCCGGAAGGTCGACAAGCTATCCATCCCGTCGCCGTTGGACGGCCTGTCTTATGGGACGGGTAAAGCGACGCTGTTGTGGGGCGAGGGAAGAAATCCCGTCATCGTCGATCACGCCCATGGTTTGCGGCGCGTATTCCGGTTTGCGCGCTTTGCCGATGTCAACGATCGCTTTGAATATGGTGGCGGGTTGCCTTCTGCCAGTCCACTTCCGGATGCCTCGGTAAAAGGTATGACGGCACTCTTGAGCAAAAGCGAGCTGAACAATGCGGGCCCAAATGCGATGGCAGTCGCGAACAGGCTGTTTTTCTCCGTACCGGCGCAGCGGTCCATCGATGACTTGGTGACTTGGGTTAAAGATCGTCTTCCGCCTGATATCCTCCCAGACGGGTTCTATCAGGCACTAGAGAGCCGTCTTCGCTTCAGGCATACAAAGCGGAAAGAGAGTGTCCTCAGACCTTACACGCTGGGTGCGAATTTTTTTAAACTGCACCGTGTTCACTACGTCGACAGCCTCGTTGGAGCCGTTGCAGGCCTGCCCACGGGCGTTGTGGTGGTGCGGGCACCACTAGGGTTCGGCAAGACCCAGCATGTCGGCGCGTCACTCGTTTGCGCCGCCAAAAAGCGGGGCCTCTCAGTCATGGCCATGTGCCACCGAGTTTCTTTGACAGCAGAGTTGGCAAATCGCTTCGACCTGGCCAACTATTCGCAAATGCGGAACGAAGACATTGCGAGCTGTGGGGGCATCGCAGTGTGCCTGCCGTCCACAACCCGCGCAGATATTGTCGAGATGATGCCAAAGCCTGATGTCGTCTTTATTGATGAGGTGAGGCAGGTCCTGTCTTCTCTCGCAAACCCTGAGTATTGCCGCACGAAGGATGCCAATGCTGCGGGGGTCTATGAGCGGTTGAAGCAACTGATCACGGATGCGCGCACGGTGATCGTGGCTGATGCGCATGTGGATAGCCGGACGTTACAATTTCTCCAGGAATGTCGCCCGGGTGAACGCTTCCAGATCATAATCGCAGAACGCCAGCAGGTAAATCGCTCCGTTGAGTTCCGCTACGGCTCGTCTCAGGGTGTCCGAACCAGCGTCATCGGGGACATTGCGATTGAACTCACAGGAGGCGGAAGGGTCTGGCTCGCCTGCGAGAGCAAGAAGTTCGCCCACGCGATGGAGAGATATTTTACTGACTTAGGCTATCGGGCCATCGCCATTACGGCGGAGACAAAGAACAGGGATGCGCAGGCGGCTTTTCTGTTGGATGCAGAGCAATCCAGCTTGTCTTACGATATTGTCATTGCGTCGCCGGTGATTTCGAGTGGCCTTTCGATCGAGCATCGTGGCGCACCTCACTTTACCTTGGTGGCGTTTTTGGGGTCGGGAAATGCGATCACGCCGGGAGATGCCGTGCAGCAACTTGCGCGCGTCCGTTATGTCGACCGTTTCCTTGTGGGTGTAATGCACAATAACCTGTCGCGTGGCGTCATAGCCGAGCAAGTCATCAAAGGGCGATCCGAGGCTCTAACGCTCCAAGGGGATCGGATTGATCTGACGCCATACGATCGCCTTGTCGCCGAGTTGCAAGCCGATCAAGCAAATAGCCGCGCTGATTTCGCGGCAGGTTTGTATTGGCTTCTCGAGCGTGAAGGCTGGTCTGTGCGGCGGGGATCATCAGGCGATCACGAAGTGGACATAGGAGCAGCATTGGATGTTGAACGGAAAGCGCGTGAAGACAGGTTAATTGCTGCGCCATCGCTTCCCAGCGTGGTGATTATCGAGAAATTGCGTTCATTGCGCCAAACGCAATCGCCGACCACTAGGGAAACGCAGGCTGAGATTGACGATCTTGAAGTTCAATTGGAGGCGGCGCGCATCCGCGAAGCTTTGGGTGTCCAGAAATTGCTGCCAGAGGACATTGAGCTTTGGGACGAGGGTCAACTGGTGCCCAAGGTGGAGCGGTTCGCTGATTTTTGGGGTATTGGAGACTTGCAGCCGAACTTAGGCGTACAGTCGTTTGCAGAGCTATCTTTGCGCACTGCGCGGCGGAAGCTCTACTCAGAGTTACTTGCGGGGTATAATATCGCGAAACCAGACTGGCTGACGCCTCCAGCTGCCGATGCCATTCTGGATCGCGTGATGATCAATCCCGGGCTTTATGCCGCTTGCGGGATCGTTGGGATGAAGTACACAACAGGCTTCCTCGATAAGTCTGGTGAGGTTGTGCCTCTAAAACGACCTGCCTACGCAGTTCGGGAAGTGAAGATGATCCTAGAGCGGGCGGGTCTGGGTGCTCTTGGGAGACAGGCGCGAGTGTCACAGATGGGGCCACTTCTAGTTAATACTAAAGGGGCGAACTGTGACAGATCGCGGGTCTGGCTCTACACTACTCAAGGGCTGGTACTGATGCGCGATCTCGCTCGTGTCTGGCACGAAACGCAGATAGCACGATTGGATCCGACACGAGAAATGCCGGTCTCGTTGCGCCAGTTGAAGCGGAGCCTGAAGGCAGTTTTGCAGTGGTTGAGCGTCGCGGTTGAGCGGCGGACGGCCTACTGAGCCAAAGAAATTTTTCGGATGGCCGTCTCAAGCCGTTCGCCATAGCCAGTTGAGTGTTCGTTTGCATGCTGTTCTTGGGCGCGCACCTCTGACAAGCTTCGCGTCAATTCGACCAGGTCCTCCGGAGCAAATTCAACGGATTTTGGGCGAGGGTACAAATAGGGCAGGGTGCTCTTCCACGCATTGATGGCTTGGGAAATGTCCCCATCCATTTCGGCCTTTTCAGCGAGCCTAACCAATGCCTCGATCGGGCATTTGCCCGACGCAATCATCTTTTCTGCAAGCTCTTCGCTGCGACGCATGCGCGAACCCGCGGGGCGACCTGCTCCAGCTCGTTTGCCTCCGTGACCGCTTTTGTGACCTGCCATCTTGAATAACCGCCATTCTCTTTCAATGGGGTATCATGATACCACATTAACCGGTATTTATCCAAGGCTTTTGGGAGACGGAAGTCGAACTGCTCAATCCCGACGGTGACAGGATCTTATCCAAGCTTTTGACAGTAAACCAATCACCGCGGGGGGAGCTCGGCAATGGACTGGATGCCAACCGTTCGGCGGCTAACCCAGCTTGACCTCACGCTCGGGCTGCTGAATGGTAACCGCGATCATAAACCCTTTAATTGTTACCAGCGCTGCCTCCGTTTAGCCTGGCTGACATTTTGCCGACAAGGCTCTCCAGATGACCCTAGTAACACAATCAGAGATCAACAAGGCTGCATGGGGCGCGTGTGATACGTTCCGCGGGGTGGTCGATCCGTCGATCTACAAGGATTACGTCCTGACCATGTTATTTCTGAAATACGTCAGCGACGTCTGGAAGGACCACAAGGCCCGCTACTTGGCCGAGCATCCCGACGCGCCCGATCTGGTCGAGGCGATGATGCAGCAGGAGGCGTTCGTGCTGCCCGAGGGTTCCAGCTTCGATGCTCTTCACAAGCGCCGCCACGAAGCTGGAAATGGCGAGCGGATCGATAAGGCCCTGCATGCTTTTGAGGAAGCCAATGGCGACAAATTGCGCGATGTTTTCCAGGACATCAGCTTCAACTCCAACAAGCTGGGCGCCGAAGAGCAGAAGAACGACATCCTCCGCCACTTGATGGAGGATTTCGCCAAACCGCAAATGGACCTGCGCCCGTCGCGGGTGGGCCGGTTGGACATCATCGGCGGGGCCTACGAGTACTTGATCAGTCGCTTTGCTGCGACGGCAGGTAAGAAAGCGGGCGAGTTCTATACCCCCGCCGAGGTCTCGACCCTGATGGCGCGACTGGTCGACCCGCAGGAAGGCGATGACATCTGCGATCCGGCCTGCGGCTCGGCCTCTTTGTTGATGAAATGCGGGCGGCAGATACGCGACAGGACCGGGACCAAACGCTATGCGCTGTTCGGACAGGAGGCGATCGGCTCGACCTGGGCGTTGGCTAAGATGAACCTGTTTCTGCATGGTGAGGAAAACCATCAGGTTGAATGGGGTGACACAATCCGCAACCCGAAACTGCGGACCTCGGACGACATGTTGCGCCATTTCGACGTGGTCGTGGCCAACCCGCCGTTCTCTCTGGATAAATGGGGCACCGAAGCCGCTGAGGCAGACAAGTTTGGGCGGTTCCGCCGCGGTATCCCACCCCGGACAAAGGGGGATTATGCCTTTATTCTGCACATGATCGAAACGCTCAAGCCCAAGACTGGCCGCATGGCGGTGGTGGTGCCGCACGGGGTTCTGTTTCGCGGCTCTTCCGAGGGGAGGATCCGCCAGAAGCTGATCGAGGAAAACTTGCTGGATGCGGTGATCGGCCTGCCGGAAAAGCTGTTCTTTGGCACCGGCATCCCGGCGGCGATCCTGTTGTTCCGAAAATCCAAGCCAGACAAGACTGTGCTGTTCGTGGATGCCTCGCGGGAGTTCGTGTCCGGCACCAACCAGAACGCCCTGGATACCAGCCATATCGACAAAATCGCCGCCACGGTCGCGGCACGGGAGACGGTGGAGAAATACGCATACCGGGCGACGGTGGAGGAGATCGCCGAAAATGACTTCAACCTGAACATCCCTCGATACGTGGACACGTTTGAAGAGGAAGATGAGATCGACTTGATGGCCGTTCGGGAAGAACGCACCCGGCTAAAGGGTGACTTGGCCGAGTTAGAAACCCGCATGGTGGGATATCTGCGGGAGCTTGGCTATGGTGCCTGAAGGGTGGGCTGAGAAGCCACTGGAAAGCCTTACCAAGCAGAAGGTTACCTATGGAGTGGTCAAACCCGGAGACGAGCGCACGGGTGGCGTCCTCTTTGTGCGCGGCGGTGACTTTCCAAACGGAAAAATCCGTATCTCGGAGCTTCGCACGATCAACGGCGACGTATCCAAGGCTTACAAACGCACTCTCTTGCGTGGTGGCGAGATACTAGTGAGCCTAGTGGGATATCCTGGAGCGACTGCGATAGTTCCGAACGAGTTGGCAGGGGCGAACATAGCACGACAGGCTGCATTAGTTAGACCAAGCGAACGAGTTGACCGTGATTACCTCTTTCAGTTCCTGCGTTCCGATATCGGCCAGAAACGGATGCTGTCCCAGACCATTGGTTCAGCGCAGCAGGTCATTAATCTGAAAGATCTAAATGCGCTCCATGTTGTCTGTCCGCCACTCCCCGAACAAAAAAAGATCGCGGATATCCTCTCGACCTGGGACCGTGCCATCGAGACGAGCGAGGCGCTGCTGGCCACCGCCCGCACTCAGAAACGCGGCCTGATGCAATCCCTCCTCACCGGCAAGCGCCGCTTTCCCGAGTTCGAGGGGCAGGCGTGGCAAGAGATGCTGTTCGAAGAGTTATTCATCCGCGTTCGCCGCAAGAACACGGTCGGCAACGAAAAAACACTGACGATTTCCGGCCAAGACGGGCTGGTCTCACAGCTGGATTATTTCAACAAGCGCGTCGCGGCGGCTGACCTATCTGGTTACACGCTCTTGGTCGGTGGCGACTTCGCCTACAACAAAAGTTATTCGAGTGGCTATCCAATGGGTGCCATCAAGATGCTGCCCGATGGGCAGTCCGGCGTCGTGTCGAGCCTCTACCTGTGCTTTGCACTGGCTGATCAATACTCGCATTGCCGAGAGTTCTTCCGGCATTTCTTTGAATTTGGTTGTTTCAACCGCGAAATCTACAAGATCGCCCAAGAGGGCGCGCGAAATCACGGCCTGCTGAATGTCAGTGTGCATGATTTCTTCCGCGCCAAGATCACTGTTCCGGGGCGCGAAGAGCAGGAGCGTATCGCTGAGGCAATCGACGTTGCGGAACGAGAAGAGGCACATGATCGCGCGGTATTGGAAAAACTCCGCGCCGAGAAAAAAGCTCTGATGCAGCAACTGCTGACCGGTAAGCGTCGGGTGGAGGTGCATAAAGGTCGGTCGGTTCAGAATGCCTGACAACGAAGAGGTCGCCCCGACAATCAGCTATGCCGATGCACTTGGCAGTGAGGGTTTTCGTCATGGATATATTAAGTGCCGCTTGGTTCACTTGTCAGACCGTTCGTTCGTGATGCCGGATGTATTGATGGCAAGCGGTATGAAAAAGATGTTCTTCTCACCTCAATTCTTCACAGCCAATCGTATTGCTTGGTTCGGGGGAGATGGCGCTGCCGACCACTGCACTTTCGTGATGGAGTTGCTCGGGCAGGTAGAAATCAAGATTGCCTTCTTTCAAAATGGTCTTGTCAAAAGATGCGACGACCGATCCTTCATTTATAAATGCGCCTTCCGAGTCACAAATGACAAACCGTTTCCAGAACCGCAGGGTATCTGGCGGCGGCGCAGCGACCGATTTGAACTTGCTTTGTATCACCATACTAATGCGACTGGCGAGGCAGGCATACATGCTTCTGGGGAAATTTGGAGTTCGTCCTGGAATATCCAAGGCACTCAAAAACTAAAGAATATCGCCTACGGATACTTCACTAGCCTTCCGAAGATAGAGAACATCCTGCACCTAATGGAGGTCGCGATGTCCGAGACGGGCGTCACTCATTTCTTGCCGACGAATGCGCCGATGGACGCCATGTTTGCGCACCCTCTGAAGGTCTACAGACAGCAGACGAGGGATCGTGATCGACGCCTGCGCTTTTGGGTGGACACTGAAACGATTTCGCCTAGCCACCTTTGGCTACACAGGCCAATGAGTGAACCCGCGTATTATGAGGTTGTCCTGCCCAAAGTTTTCCGAGTGGGTGTCGAGCCGGCTCAGACCCTTCCCTTCAAAGGAACTGCGCTGACAATCAAGCCAGAAGACTGCAAGAATTTTCCCTACGCGATTGTTGGTGATGCTGACACTCAAGAGGGCCTGACGGCACCATACCACGAGGAAGAGACGCTGCATCTGGCCAAAGTAGATTACATTCCCGAGGAACTGGAGATTTTGGGGCGCTGGTATCAAAAGCAGAACACATATCTGTTTCCAGACATGGAAGTCGAGTTGGCGGAATTGATAAAAGACAGGACATAGTATGGGTCCCAACGCCCCTGACACCCGCGAAGAAGCCGCTGCCAAACTACCCGCCCTGCATGTGATGATGGCGATGGGCTGGGACTATCTGGCCCCGGCGCAGGCGCTGGCCATGCGTGGCTCTGAACGTGCCGTGTTGTTGACGGATGTTCTGCGGGGCCGGCTGACCAAGCATCGCTTCGACTTCAAGGGGCAGCGCTACCCACTGTCGTCTGAGGCTATCGCCGCGGTGATCCGCGAGTTGGGCAGGACCGGATTGAGCGAAGGGCTGATCCCGGCCAACAAGGCGATCTATCAGCACCTGACCTTGGGCATCACCGTGACCGAATTTGTGGACGGGCAGAAGGCGTCTGTTACCGTTCCGCTGATCGACTGGGCCGAAACGGCCAAGAATGTCTTTCACGTCACCGAGGAACTCTCGGTCGAGCGGCCCGCCGGGTTGGGGCGCTATCGCCCCGACATCGTGGGCTATGTGAATGGCATCCCGCTGACTGTGATCGAGGCGAAGCGCCCAGTTTCCTCGACCAAGGACAAGGCGATGGTTGATGAAGGGATCAGCCAGCACCTTCGCAACCAGATGGGCGACGGCATTCAAAATCTCTATGCTTATTCCCAGCTGCTACTGTCGATCTCCGGGGCCGAGGGGCGCTATGGAACGACCGGCACACCGAAAAAATTCTATTCGATCTGGCGTGAGGAAGACCTGAGCGACGGCGCGATGACCGCCATCCGCAACACGCACCTCACAAAGGCGCAGAAGGCTGCCCTATTCGCCGACAGACCCGCTTCGGCACGTAAGGGTTATGAGGCAATGCACGCCGCTCCTATGCTGCTGACCGAACAGGATAGGCTGATCATCGGGCTGCTGCGCCCGGATCGCCTGCTAGATATGGCGCGGCGCTTCACATTCTTTGATAAAAAGATCGGCAAGATGGTCGCGCGCTATCAGCAGGTGCAGGGCACCAAGGCCATCGTTGAGCAGGTGCGAAAGACAAAGCCTGATGGCAGTCGCGAAGGCGGGGTGATCTGGCACACAACTGGTTCAGGCAAGTCCAACCTGATGGTCCTACTGACCAAGGCGCTGCTGCTGGAGCAGATGCTGACCGACTGTCGGGTGATTATCGTAACGGACCGGGTTGATCTGGAAAAGCAATTGGCCGGCACTTTCCTGACTGGCGGGGCCTTCGGCTCGGATGTGGCGACCAAGAAAGACGGCGAAAAGGCCAAGGTGCAGTCGGGCCGTGATCTGGCCAAACGGATCGGCCAAGGCAATGAGCGGATTATCTTTACCCTGCTGCAAAAGTTCACCTCGGCGACCAAGCTACCTGAATGCCACAATCCGTCCGACAAGCTGATCGTTCTGGTGGATGAGGGCCATCGCAGCCAAGGCGGCGAAAACCATGAACGGATGCGCATGGCGTTGCCCAACGCCGCGTTCATCGCGTTTACTGGCACGCCATTGCTTAAAGAAGATAAGACCCGCAACAGGTTCGGACCGATCCTGCACGCCTATACGATGCAGAGGGCCGTAGAAGACGGGGCTGTGACCCCGCTGATCTATGAAGAGCGCAGGCCTGTGGTTGACGTCAACGACAAGGCAATCGACGCCTGGTTCGATAAAATCACGGTGGGCCTCTCGAATAAGCAGAAATTCGACTTGAAACAGAAGTTCGCCACGCGCGGTCGAGTTTACGGCGCGGGCAATCGGATCGATCTGATCGCCTGGGACATTGCCACCCATTTCACAGAGAACTTCGGCAAGCTCGACCTAGGCTTGAAGGCACAACTGGCCACGGACAGTAAGCTGTCGGCGATCCGCTACAAGCAGGCGCTCGATGCGACGGGCATGGTGACGAGCGCGGTGGTGATCTCTGCTCCCGATACGCGCGAAGGCCACACGGAAGCTGATGAGACCAAACTACCTGAGGTGCAAGCTTGGTGGAAAGCTAATGTTGACGGTGATCCAGCAGCTTATGAGGCCGAGATTATTGAGGATTTCAGCACAGAGGGGCCTCCTGACATCTTGATTGTGGTTGATAAGCTGCTGACCGGGTTTGACGAGCCTCGAAACGCCGTCCTCTACATCGATAAGCATCTAAAAGGCCATAACCTGCTCCAGGCCATCGCCCGGGTGAACCGCCTGCATGAGGCCAAGAAGCACGGTTTTCTCATTGATTACCGGGGCATTTTGGCCGAGTTGGATACCTCGATCCAAGACTATCAGGACCTCGCCGCACAGACGCAGGCTGGGTATGACATCGACGATCTGAAAGGCACGATCACCAACGTTTCGACTGAATACAAACGCCTTCCTGCACTGCATGATGCAGTCTGGGCCATATTCAGCGGCGTGAAGAACAAAGCGGACTTCGAACAGTTCCGTCAGGTGCTAGTTCCGAGCTACTCGGAGAGCGATGATGGCGGCACCGTCGACAATCGGCAGAAGATCCGTGAAGACTTCTACGACGCCCTCACAGCGTTCGGCATGTGCCTGAAACTGGCTCTGTCGTCACGGGCATTCTTCGAGGATGGGGCTTTTGACGAAAAGACCATCCAAGCCTACAAGCGCGATCTGAAATTTTTCACTGAGCTGCGCGTGCAGGCCAAACGCGATGCGCATGAGACCGTGGACTTCTCCGAGTACGAGGATCAAATCCGCAAGCTCATCGACAAGCAGGTGATTAGTCAAGAGATCGTCGATCCTGAAGGCGTGATCCTCGTCGGCACGATGGGCGGTAACGACGACCCCGACGAGTGGTCAGAGGAGAAGACACGCACCGAGGCGGATGTCATCAAGACCCGTATACGCAAGACCATTGAGCAGAGCCTGAACGATGACCCGCACGCACAGCGCGTGTTCTCTGAGATGCTGAAAGAAGCCATAGCCAATGCTGCGGCGATGTTCGAACACCCAAATAAGCAGTATGTACTGTTTAAGGATCTAGAGGATCTTGTCGCAAAGCGTGAGACGCCCGGCGTCCCGGATCGGTTCACGGATCGCCCCCGGGCACAGGCATACTTTGGCGCCTTTCTCGATCAATTAGGTGCGAAAGCGGAAGAGCAGTCTGAGGACGCCCTGGTGGCCGAAGCGATTCATATCGACGACACCGTCAACAATGCAGTGCATACCCACTCCATTAACCCCGGCAACATTGAGGCCGAGATCAGCAAGGCCCTACTACCGCGCTATTTCAAGTTCTTTGGTGGGTTGGACGACGCTAAAGCGATGATCGACCGGGTGATTGGTATCGTGCGGGCAGGTAAGGCGAGAGGCGCCTGATGCCATACTCCCATCTCTTGACATATGGCGATCAGAAAATTCCCTATAGCGTTAAGGTTGACGGTCAGCGCACGTCTCGGATCGCAATCCACGTTGAGCCGGACGGAGAGGTACTTGTCGACGCGCCCCCGGAGTTTGATGAAGCCGCAATTCGTGCCGCGGTGCAAAAACGAGCCCGCTGGATAATCGGTCATGTAGCGGAAGCCAGAGCCAGATTTGCACATGTCCGAACCCGCGAATATGTGTCAGGGGAGCAAATCCTATACCTTGGGCGCCGCTATGTCCTGAAAGTCCTGCCAACCGACAGCCGACCTAAGCGGGTTCGATTGAAAGGCAATCGTTTGGAGGTCGAAACCAGATCATCCGACCCCAACATCGTGTGTGGCAAGGTGCGCGGTTGGTATAAGGTGAAAGCACGAGACTACTTTGTCCGCAAGATCGACGAGGCTTCTGCACGCTTACCATGGGTCAACAAAGCGCCAGCGCTCCGGCTTCTGGAGATGAACACGCAATGGGGCAGCTGCTCACCCGGTGGTCAGATCATTTTGAACCCGCACTTGATCAAGGCTCCGCGTGCCTGCATCGAGTACGTCATCCTGCACGAAATGGCCCACCTCAAGCATCACGACCATGGACCTGCGTTTTGGCGACTGCTAGAAGAAAGCCTGCCGCAGTGGCGCGTCGCGAAGAAAACACTGGACGATATGGCTGAGCTTTTGCTGGTGGAGTAAACTCCGCGTTCCAGCCTGCATTTTACGGTATATGATTCAGCCGCAGTCCCAATCCGTCGGGATCTATTGAGGATCGCTTCGGTGCAGTTTTTCTTATGTGGTTGCCGCCCGGCATGCAACAAGTATCTCTGACTGTTTAGAAGGGTGATCGAGTGCGGTCTTCTGTCCAGCTTCAATGTGCTGCGTTTTTAGAAGCCGCGGGCCGGTATTGTGATCAGCGGATTGGGTCCAAATCCCGGACACGAGCTTTGCGTCTCTATGAAACCTGATTGTTTTTCCAATCCAAATCTGTTCGATCATTTTGCCCATTCAAGTCATCGTCTTCTCCACTGCATCAAGATCGGGTGTTAAGATCGGCCAAGGGCGCCCTGAGCCAAGATCTGGGTGGCGAGGCTCCGACTCTGGAGCACCGTACTCGTCCCGGAGTTTGTCTATGAGGTCTAGACAGCGGGCGGCGGGATCATCCCTATCGCCGCTTTTGGTTATCGCCAGGAGCTTTCGGCGTAGGTCGGTCGCCTCGAGGGGCGCAATATTGTACGCATTCTCCCAGTTTTCGGCAGGAACGTGCTCAGAGACGACACTTTCGACGACCCGCCAATCTACGTATAAGCGTCCAGTTCCGTTTTCAAAATCGATCAGCATTAGTAAGCCATGAGTACCAGGGTCTTCGGCGAGTGCGCCAGCTAGCATGCCAAGCGGCTTCGTGATCGGCCCATCCTTCAAGAGGTCGTGGACATAGGCGCGGACCTCGGAAAACTCCGATATCAAGCCACCCAATTCGCGTTTCCAATGCCACCCGTCGTATGACCTGCCATTGAGCGCGCCGCTGACAGTCAGGTCAATAAGGTGGCGCGCGGCGGATAGAGTGCCGAACCTCAACGCGGTTTCGCGCCACGCATGGTTTTGATAGAGACGTGGATCGTCTTCGGCGAGAGCGAAAGTCACGTCTTCTGCTTTGTCGGAGGACGAATTACTGAGTTCGCGGATCATCTCTTCGAGCATTCGCGGATGGCGCTGAGCGTCCGGCATGCCGCGCACGATGGCGGGCAAATCGGTGACAGGGGTAGCGAACGGCAAAAGGCGCAACCAATCGCGTAGTTGATACGCGTCACTCTGTGTCAGGATCCAAGTCTCCTTCTCGGCCGCCTCGAACGTCTCAGCTATGCCATCGGCAACGAGCTTGATGTCGATGTCCTCGCCAGAGAGAAGCAGCGACAACAACAAGGCCGCGCGCGCCTGCCTCGGCGCGAGAGAAATGAGCTTCTGGATCATCGCGTCACGCTGGCCGTGAGGGAGCCGCGCACCAACTATGCCGAGCGTAACGGCTAGCTTCACGTGCGCATCCGACGAACCATCGACAATCAAGGTCTCGATTGCGTCGAAGATAGCCTCCGCCTCGTTCGATGTCGCGGCGGGATCGGTGGCGCGGGCCTCCCGACGCGCTTCCACGCGCGAGAAGTCGACGCCGATCAGGAACTTTTTGTCTTCTTTGGGTTCGTTTGCCTCAAACCACTGGGCAGCCAGCACACGCGCCGCGAGCTCGCCAAAATGCTCATCCGTTAGGTATTGACGCATCAGTGCAGCGGTCTCCGGCGCTTTGATTGCCAAGAACGCCCGTTGGTACTCATGCATGTGAGGATGCTGCGCTTCGTGCACAGCGTCGCGATTCTTCCAGCCGCTCGCGGAAGCTTTTTCGCGGAAAGCCCGATAGCGATGTAAATTGTCGTCAAGCATTCTCTTCAAGAGTGGAAGATGCGCGACGGACGGTGCGCGGCTCATCATCGTTGCAAGGGTAGCTACGCACCAGCGCTTCTCATCCCTAGCGGCGAGCATGCGCTCGGCCCATTTGTGAGCGAGCACACCGATTGCCGCTAAGCCTTCATCGCTAAAGGGTCGCGCCCGTTCTTCGTCACAGTTGGACTCGCGGGAAAACAGCTCGGCCAGGCGGACAATTTTCTCATTATCGGCATCTGCCGCCCGTGCCTGAACAGCGGCCACCAAACTTGCGCCCGGCGTGTGGCCGATACGGTCTCGCAGACCGTGATAGCGATCACCCGCAGCCTGATCGTATTTCCCGCAGGCGTCGCGCACGACTTTCCCAGCGGCTAGATAGGCGTCGATCAGCCTGCCAACAGCGATTGGTCCCAGCACTGAGGCCGCAGCGTCAGCGAGGTCGTCGTGGCGGTTCGTCTCTTCGAGGGCAATTCCAAGCAGCTTGTCGTCCTCAAGGGAGAACCCGGCGGCCGCAAGAATATTGTCCGCGTCGTAGAAGAGATCTCGGTGCTCGCGCACGCGCCGCAGCAACCCCTTAGCGAGAGCCTGCGGATAGCGCCTTCGCACTTCGTACAAAAGGTGGAGTTCGCCATCACGCTTCCGGTCGATCTCCATTTCAGCAACAATCTCAGCGACCTCGGCGTCGCGATCATCTCCCCCCGGCGCGTGAACGAGCGTACGCAGGCGCTGAAAGTGCGAAATGCCAGAAGCTTCGCGCCGCTCACGCGCACGCTGGAGTTCCCGCTGGACGGCATCGACTGCAATATCGTCGAGGTGACCCTTTTCGGCGAGGATGTCGTAGGTCGCGTCGCCGGCGTTAGCGAGCAAGTCGGCGACGTGGCGATCCGCTCGTCGAAATGAGAGCGCATCGACCACTGTCGCCTTCACGTACGGATCGCGGTCAGTTTTTGCGATTGCGGTCGCAAGATCGAGGCCGTCGATTCCGCCATGCGATGCAATTTCATGCAGTACATTTTTGCGGATTTCCGGTGGCAGGGCTGCGATGCGCGCCGGCGCGTCGTTCCCAAGCACGGAAGGGCGAAATTGCTTCGCCGCCCGGAGCGCGTGCAGGTGCACCTGATCGTCCGCGTGAGTGACAAGCGCCCAAACAAGATCGCTGAATTCCGGCCTGCCGGATGCGATCATAAAACGCACTGCACGATCGACCTTGCCTGGGGCGTGCCACTGCTCGGCAAGATTCCGCAATAAGGTGCCGACCGGGGCCCAGACATCGTCGGTTGCACGGAAGATCATCTCACCCGCGAGCATCGGATCCACTTCAAAGGCCGCGAGAATAGCGGCGCTGCATGCGGTTTTTTGGGCGGCTTCGCCGCGCGCAGTTCGTTCGACGGCGAATAGGACCGGTTCCTCCCACGGTCGCTTGTTGAAAACGTCGGCCTTCAATCTGTCGCGCACCGCCTGATCACTGACCGCCTGCAACATTAGCCGTTCGACATGACGCGAGGCATACCATTCTTGAAATTGCTGGTGTTGGAAAGAATAGCCAGGGGTCTCGCCCGCGCGCGTCAAAACATGGTTGCTGACAAGCACGTCGAGCACCAAGTCAGGCTGAGTGGTGATGGTGATTTGTCCGTCGTTCACTAGAGCCCGCGCGGTCTCAGCGATCGATCTGCGCGCGTTGCTGTCCATGATCGCTGTGTTGGCGGTTGTCGTGGCTAACACGGAGAGATCATCCAAATAGTCATGCTGGAAGCCGTGGACCACGGCATGAAGCGCTGCCGCACGGCGGGCTTCCTGCTCGTGTGCGGCAACGAAGCGCCGTAGCACCTCTTCCTTTGTTGTCGGAAAAGGCGCGTTCTCTGGTAGCGAGAGAAGTGCCGTGAGATAGAGAGGGATGGTGACAAGATCGCGGACACCCGCTGTCCGCCACGCCTGATCGACGAGCTGTGCGCCGGCCTCGCCCCGCATGCCGCGCGCGATCTCCATTTGCTGCTCGTCGTCAAGCGGCAGTAAGTCGACCCGCGTCCCGCCAAACGGAATGTCGAGGGCCTGCTTGCGAGTGGAAATGACAAGACCAAGTTCCGGCAATTCAGTCTTGAGAGCAGTGATTTGTACGCGCGCGCGTTCGCGTGCGGCAGCATCCAGTTCATTCCAGCCGTCAAGAAGCAGCACTACGCCAGGCTTTGTCGCGACGGTGCGGAAATCTTGCTCTGAAATCCCGTTGAAAGCGGGGCGTTTGAGGAGTGATGCAAGCAGCGCTTCGCCTTCGGTGGCCCAATCTCCCAGCGGCACGATGAGTGGCGTGCCGTTGCCGATTTCCAACAGACCGTCGGCGACCTGAAAGAGGGTTGTCGTCTTTCCCATTCCGGGTGCCGCGACAAGGATAAGATCATCCAGTGAGGTCACAGCGTTGGCAAGTGCGCGCGTGCTCAGCGCCTCGTCCACGTGCTTCACCTTTAACGTCATCGTGAGCGCAACATTTGTTCCCGGCCATTTGGGCGTTCGACGGAATACGGCCAAGTCGGCTGAGGCCGCTGTTCGCAGACGTAGTCCCAACTCATCCGGAGTTAGGGCTTGCATGCCGGGCCCGTACGTCACGTTGTGCATCACGCTGCGCCACGAATCCTCGTTCGTTTGTTTCTTCCACCTGTGCAATTCCTCGACGGTGAACTTCGAATCCTTGGTGTCGACGGCACGCCCGTGAACATCGCAGAGCCAGATGCCGTTCTCGGCGGCCCGACGCTCTTCGGAGGTCATTTGCGGGTCATAACGGGGCCCACCCGGTGCAGCTGCGCAGATGTGCGAGGCTTGGCCGATATTGATTTCACCGTTGCCTTCGGATGTGGAGGCGTGGGTCAAACGCCGACAAGCTGGGTTGGAGCAATGCCCACGGGCTTGCCGCTCAATTGCCCGCTTTGTCGCAGGCGTAAAGTCGTCTCTGTTTTTATTCTTGGTCATCGACAAGTTGCTCGGGTGAGGATGCTTGGACACGCTCGGACGGTTGCCCTTTGGGTGGGTTACTGTCGATCCCCAATTTGGGCGACGCTACGGAGGCATCGAGCCTGCGTTTCTTCTCTGCTTTCGTTGCCAAAGTTACCACCAAGAATTAGAGGTCGATGCATACAGTTTTTATCGCAAGCATCGTTTCTCCTGCATGTGGCTATATTTAACACTGCGAAAGCAGCAAATGACAGGTTTGATGGGCCGCACCGCAGCGGTGATGTGCTTCAGCCAACAGCAGCTTTGGACCGAGGCTGTGTGGAAACGCGTCCGTATTCTCTGGGTGCCGGAGCGATGTTCCCGGCGAGCCGGAATAGCGCGAGTTCGTTCTGTTTGTTGGCGATATTGGTGCTAATTACGGAAATATGTTCCTACCAATGCACAAAATTTGAGTTTCCACACAGCCTCGGCCGGAAGCTGTCATGCCGCTTGTCGAGGTCATGCTTTCACTGTTTATGAGAAAGAGCAAAGAACACGGGTTTGGTGCGTGCTGGGTGCGTGCCAGATCCGCCAGGCGGCGTCATCAATTTTCATAACATATTGATTTAATGGTGCTGTGAGAGAGGATTGAACTCTCGACCTCACCCTTACCAAGGGTGTGCTCTGCCACTGAGCTACCACAGCAATCGGGCGCTGATTAGACGCTAATCGCGAGCCTTGCAACCCTAATCTGGACCCGCCGCGGCACGTCATGTAAAGACGGCGCATGAACGGCAGCGATACCCCGAAGAAACCCCGTAGCGAGGCTGAGATCCGGGAGGATCGGCTCAAGCAGGCGCTCAAGGCCAACCTGGCCCGGCGCAAGGCGCAGGCGCGGGGACGCAAGGCCGGGGCGGCAGGCAGTGATACAGGCAATGACAACGGCCCCGCCATGGGCGGCGAGCAGGAAGGCTAGAGGCAATATGGACAGCATCATAGTGACGGGAAATGGCCCGCTGAGCGGCACGATTCCCATCGCCGGGGCCAAGAATGCGTGTCTCACGCTGATGCCCGCGACGCTGCTGAGCGACGAGCCGCTGACGCTGACCAATGCGCCGCGCCTCAGCGACATCCGCACCATGTCGCAGCTGCTCGGCTCGCTCGGGGCCGAGGTCTCGACGCTGCAGGGCGGACAGGTGATTGCCATGTCCTCCCATGCGCTGACCAGCCAGCGGGCGGAATATGACATCGTGCGCAAGATGCGCGCGTCGATTCTGGTGCTGGGGCCGCTTCTGGCACGGTTCGGCCATGCCGAGGTGTCGCTGCCTGGCGGCTGCGCGATTGGTGCGCGGCCCGTCGATCTGCATCTGAAGGCGCTCGAGGCGATGGGCGCTGAGCTGGAACTGAGCGAGGGCTATGTTCTGGCTAAGGCCCCCGGCGGGCTGAAGGGCGGCACCTATGAATTCCCCATCGTCTCGGTCGGGGCGACGGAAAACGCGCTGATGGCGGCGACGCTGGCAAAGGGGACCACGGTGCTCAAGAACGCCGCGCGCGAGCCCGAGATCGTGGACCTCGCCACCTGCCTACGCCGAATGGGCGCGCAGATCGAGGGCGACGGCACCGATACCATAACCATTCAGGGGGTCGAGCGTCTGCACGGCGCGACACACCCGGTCGTCACCGACCGGATCGAGCTGGGGACGTACATGCTGGCCCCCGCGATCTGCGGCGGCGAGGTGACCTGCCTTGGCGGGCGCCGCGACTTGCTGGAAGCTTTCTGCGACAAGCTGGAGGCTGCCGGCATGACCGTGACGGAAACCGACAAGGGCCTGACCGTGGCGCGCGGCAATGGCGATATCCGCGCCGTCGATGTGGCGACCGAGCCGTTCCCTGGCTTCCCGACCGATCTGCAGGCACAGTTCATGGCGCTGATGTGTATCGCCAAGGGCAAATCGGTGCTGGAGGAAAACATCTTCGAGAACCGCTTCATGCACGCGCCCGAGCTGATCCGCATGGGCGCGAAGATCGACGTGCATGGCGGCACGGCGACGGTCGAGGGTGTGGACCGGCTGAAGGGCGCGCCCGTGATGGCGACCGACCTGCGCGCGTCGGTGTCGCTCATCCTGGCTGGTCTCGCCGCCGAGGGCGAGACGATCGTGAACCGGGTCTATCACCTTGACCGCGGTTATGAGCATGTCGAGGACAAGCTGCGCGCCGTGGGCGCAAAAATCGAGCGGGTATCGGGCCAATGAGCGAAGACGCCAAATTCGAAGACGCACGCGAGGCGGCGCTGAACCTTGGGGCGCTGGACCTCGATGACCTGCAGGTCATCTCGGGGCTGGTGCAGGATGCGGTTTTTCCCATCACCGAGATGAAATGGCAAAAGGGCACGCGCCGCTTTGCCCTGCTGATCAACCGGTTTCGCTGGGAGGATAAGGGCGCGGCGCGCCACGCACCCGAGCGGGTGCAATCGGTGCTGGTCATCGACAATGTGCTGGGCGTCGCCAGCCAGGGGATCGACCGGAGCGATCCTGACGTGATCCTGTCGTTGCTGACTGTCACCTTCGAGCCGGGGGAGGATGCGGCGGGCCATGTCCTTCTGACGCTGGCGGGCGATGGCGCGATCCGGCTCGAGGTCGAAGCGCTGGACGTCACCTTGAAGGATGTGACGCGGCCCTATGTTGCCCCCTCGGGCAAGAGGCCGCACCACCCCGACTAAGCCCGCCAGGACAGCCTTCGCACAGGATCAGACATGCCCCGTTTCCTCGATCAGACCAGCCCCGATTTCGAGGCAGAGTTCACCGCGCTTCTGAATGCCAAGCGTGAGGACAGCCCTGATGTGGACGACACCGTGGCCGCCATCATCGCCGATGTGCGCGGGCGCGGTGACGCGGCGGTGATTGAGCTGACCGAGCGGTTCGACCGCATCGCGCTGACGCCCGAAACGATGCGCCTGAGCGCCGATGAGGTGGCCAAAGCGGCGGGGCAGGTGGACCGCGACGTGCGCCAGGCGCTGGAGCTGGCCGCGGACCGCATCCGCGCCTACCACCAGCGCCAGATGCCCGCGGATGACAGCTGGACCGACGAAGCGGGCGCGACGCTGGGCTGGCGCTGGACGCCGGTGGATGCGGCGGGTCTCTATGTGCCGGGCGGCATCGCGACCTATCCCAGCTCGGTCCTGATGAATGCGATCCCGGCCAAGGTGGCGGGCGTTTCCCGCCTTGCCATGGTCGTGCCCACCCCCGGCGGCGCCCTCAACCCTGCCGTCCTGGCCGCTGCGCAGATTGCGGGCGTCGACGAGATCTACCGCATTGGCGGCGCGCAAGCCGTTGCCGCGCTGGCCTATGGCACCGAGACAATCGCCCCGGTGGACAAGATCACCGGACCCGGCAACGCCTATGTCGCCGCTGCCAAGCGGCGCGTGTTCGGCAAGGTGGGGATCGACATGATCGCCGGGCCGTCCGAGATCCTTGTCATTGCTGACGGCAACAATGATCCCGACTGGATCGCGCTCGATATGCTCAGCCAGGCCGAGCATGATGAAAGCGCGCAGTCGATCCTGATCACGACCGATGCCGCGTTCGGGCACGAGGTGGCTGCTGCCATCGACGCCCGCCTGCAAACGCTGGAGCGGCGCGCGATTGCTGGGGTCAGCTGGCGCGATTTCGGCGCGATCATCACGGTGCCCGACCTCGATGTCGCGGCTCGGCTATCCAACCGCATCGCACCTGAGCATCTGGAGCTGTGCGTGGCGGATGTGGATG
This sequence comes from Roseovarius roseus, assembly GCF_043355935.2. NCBI lineage: Bacteria > Pseudomonadati > Pseudomonadota > Alphaproteobacteria > Rhodobacterales > Roseobacteraceae > Roseovarius > Roseovarius roseus. Next base: position 28,976 of record NZ_JBHFPE020000012.1, read on the forward strand.
GCTTGAGCGCGCAGATCACCCATGCGGGCGCCATCTTTCTTGGTCAGTGGACCCCCGAGGCCATCGGAGATTACGTCGGCGGGCCCAACCACGTGCTGCCCACCGCCCGCTCGGCGCGGTTTTCCTCCGGCCTTGGCGTGCTTGATTTCCTCAAGCGCACGACGCTGGCGCGCATGACCCCCGGCGCGCTGCGCGCCGTCGGCCCGGCGGCGGAAACGCTGGCGCGGTCTGAAAGCCTCGAGGCGCACGGCCTGTCGGTGCGCGCGCGCCTCGACAAGCTGAACGAGTAGGGCGCCGGCCCTCCTATTGCCCCTTGCCCGCCTGCGCGCTACTGCTGGGGCAACAGTCACGTGCGAAAGACCGCCCATGAGCCGCATCAGCCATATCGAACTCGATGACGCCAACCTGCCCGCGCCCACGCCCGAGATCGAGCAGGAGCGCAAGGTCGCCATGTTCGACCTGATGGAGGACAACACGTTTCGCCTGCCCGAGCGTGAGGGGCGCGAGGTGCCTGGTGGTCCCTACCGCGTCGGGCTGTCGATCCGCGACAAGCGCCTTGTCTTTACCATCACGACCGAGGCCGACGCCCCGGCGGCCGAGTTTCACCTGTCGCTCAGCCCGTTCCGGCAGGTGGTCAAGGATTACTACGCCATCTGCGAAAGCTATTTCGACGCCGTGAAGAACATGCCCCCCAGCCAGATCGAGACGATCGACATGGCCCGGCGCGGCATCCACAACGAGGGCGCGCGCATCCTCGAAGAGCGGCTGGAGGGCAAGGCCGATATCGACGCCGACACGGCCCGCCGCCTCTTTACCCTGATCTGCGTTCTGCATTTCGGCGGATAGCGCATGGTGGAAGAGCTTCCTCAGTCGGTGCTTTTCTGCTGCGATTACAACGCGGTGCGCTCGCCCATGGCTGAAGGCATCATGAAGAAGCTCTACGGCACCGGCACCTATGTGCAATCGGCCGGCGTCAAGAGCGAGCAGGACATCGACGGTTTTTCCATTGCGGTCTGCGACGAGATCGGGGTGGAGCTGTCGCGCCACCGCGCCCGCAGTTTCGACGAGATGGCCGAATGGGGCGATGACCTCGGCTCGTTCGATCTGGTCATCGCGCTCAGCCCGGCCAGCCAGCGCCGGGCGCTGGATCTGACACGGGTCCATCATCTCGATGTGCTCTATTGGCCTATCATGGACCCGACCGGCCTGGGTGAGACGCGCGAGGCCAAGCTGGCCGCCTACCGGCAAACGCGGGATCAGATCCTGCGGCATATGACTGAACGCTGGGGTGACCCCAGGGGAGAAGAGACATGATCGAGACCATCAAGCACTATTTCGACTCGTTCAATATCGGCGATATCGAGGGCATGTTGTCGTGCATCTCGGATGATGTGGCGCATCACGTGAACGAGGGTGGCACGCGCCGGGGCAAGGACATGTTCCGCGACTTTTGCGAGCATATGGAAGAGTGCTACCGCGAAGAGCTGACGGATATGACCCTGTTCCAGACCGACGATGGCAAACGCGCGGCGGCTGAATATGTGGTCAACGGCACGTATCTGAAAACCGATGATGGCCTGCCTGAGGCCGATGGACAGACCTACCGGCTGCCCGCCGGCTCGTTTTTTACGCTGGAGAACGGGCTGATCACGCGCATCACGACCTATTACAACCTCTCTGACTGGCGCAACCAGATCTCGTGAGCGGCGGCGCCGGATTCCATGCCGGGATCGAGGTGCGACCCCTGACCGGCGCCGCGCTGGAAGCGGCGCTGGATGATGTGGCGCGTCTGCGGATTTCAGTTTTTCGCGCTTATCCCTATCTTTATGACGGCGACGCCGCGTATGAGCGGCGCTACCTGCAGACCTATCGCGACAGCCCCGGCGCCATTCTGGTCGGCGCATTTGATGGCCCGCGCCTGATCGGCGCCGCGACTGGCACGCCGATGGAGGATCACGCCGAAGATTTTGCCGCCGCGCTGGCAGGGCAGGGGGCCTCCGGCCAGGATCCGAACCTTGGCCGGATATTCTACTGTGCCGAGTCGGTCCTGCTGCCTGCCTATCGCGGGCATGGCATAGGCCACGCCTTCTTTGATGCGCGGGAGGCGCATGCGCGCGCGCTCGGCCGGGATCTGTCCGTTTTTTGCAGCGTGCTGCGCCCCGACAGGCACCCGAAGCGGCCCGAGGGGTATCGCCCGCTGGACGCATTCTGGCGCGGGCGCGGCTATGCGCCACTGCCCGGTGCCATCGCGCGATTTGCGTGGAAGGAAGTGGGCGCTGACGCCGAGACGGATCACGATCTTCAGCTTTGGATGCGCCGCCTCTGACGGCGATGCAAAAATGCCCCGGCCCCTGGAAAAGTCGCCACTCGCCATCGAAATAGCGCCGTCCAGTCTGGCCAGTGCCGCAATCGTCCCGCTATCTGAGGGCGCCCCAGAGGGCCTCACGACAGGAATTCAAGATGCGTCTTACCGCCGCGACCGGCCTATCCCTTGCCCTTCTGTTCGGCCTTGCCGCCCCGGCCGCGTCTGAAGGGCGCGTGAAGCTGGGCTATGGGCGCCTTGTCACAAACGACTACATCGGCGACGGGCATGACCGCTGGCGCTCGGGATCGGTTGCGTCCAGCCGCGTTTGGGGGCCCGAGTGGGACGGCGCCGTGCCGGACGGGTTTGGCCAACTGTTGGAACTGCGGCTCAACGCACAGATCATCGCGCCCGAGGACCTGAACACGCCTGCGCCCGGCGATCGGCCCTATGCGGGATCACTCTCGCTTGGCCTACATACGCATTACACTGCGCTTGGCAGCGAAGTGACGCTGGGCGGCGATCTGGTGTTTGTCGGGCCGCAGACGGGGCTCGACGGGTTTCAGGACTTCATCCATGACACATTGGGAGGGCAGGGCTTGGGTGGCACCGTGCGCCGCACCCAGATTGGCGACGATATCCGCCCGACCGCCGTGATGGAGGTGGGCCGCAACATGGATTTCGGCGCGGTGTCGCTGCGCCCCTTCGCCGAGGCGCGCGCCGGGGATGAGACGCTGATCCGCGTCGGCGCGGACCTGACCATCGGCTCGGCACTGGATGGCGGACTTTTGGTACGTGATCCTGTCTCGGGGCAGCGCTACCGCACGGTGCAGAACGGCCTGCCGGGCTATGCTTTCGTCTTGGGCGCCGATACGGCCCATGTCGAGGACAGTGTCTATCTGCCCTCCAACCGCGGCTACCGCCTGAGCGATGCGCGCAGCCGTGTGCGCGCCGGCGTGCATTACAGCGCCCCCGCAGGCCATCGCGTGTTCTATGGCCTGACCTGGCTCGACCGCGAATTCAAGGGCCAGGACGAAGGCCAGATTGTGGGATCTCTGCGACTACACGTGGAATTCTGACAGCTTTTCCTTGACGCGGCTTCCCAGTTTGGTCCTCGTTTGTTAATTTCCCGTTAATAATAAAAAGACTGAGGCAGGATATACGGGTATGGGAACGGGCTTTCGGGGCACGTTCGTCATTTCCTGGTCGCAAACGACAGTCGACGGGTTTCAGCCCGAGGCGGTCGAGCAGATTGCAGTCGGCGCGACATGGCGTTGGCACGGGTCACCCGTGCGCGTCGATGGGCCGCCTGAACTGTTGCGGCTGGAAAATGCGGACGGACATGGGATCAATCGGAAAAGCGCGGCACGCATGGTGCGCCGCATCGTCGGTGCGGCCGTCAGCGGCACGCGCGATCTGAGCGCGGTCGAGGTGGATGACACGCTGCCTGACAGCAGCTTTGTCGTGACCAACGGCGCGCAAAGCTACACGGTCAGCGTGATCGAGCTGGGCATCGGGGTGCCGCCGCTCTTGATGTTCATCGACGCTTTGCCGCCGCAGGACACTGACATGTGGGTCGTGCATCACACGCTGGAGGGCGCGCAAACGGCCTCGACGGGGCCGGCGACGGGGGGCGTTATATGCTTTACCCCCGGCACGCGCATCGACACGCCCGACGGCCCGCGACTTGTCGAGGAACTGCGCGAGGGTGACCGCGTGCAGACCAAGGACAATGGCGCGCAAGCGATCGAATGGATCGGCAGTCGCCACATGACCGGCGCGCGCCTCTTTGCGATGCCGCGGCTGAGGCCCATCCGCATTCGCGCTGGCGCTCTGGGCGGCACTCGTCCTGACGAGGATCTGCTGGTCTCGCCCGAGCACCGCATGCTGATCGAGGGCGACACCGCGCGCGCCCTCTTCAACACGCCCGAAGTGCTGATCTCGGCCAAGGACCTGGTCAATTCCGGCTCGATCAGTGTCGATCTGGCGCTACGCGAGGTGACCTATATTCACCTCCTGCTGCCCAGCCACCAGATCCTCTGGGCCAACGGGGTTGAGACCGAGAGTTTCCACCCGGCCAGTGCCGCGCTCTCGACACTGGGCGAGGCAGACCGGCTGCGCCTGCTGGCGCGCTATCCGTCGCTGGAGTGCGAGCCGCACACCTATGGCGGCTTCGCGCGCCGCAGCCTGAGCACGCCCGAGGCCGCGATCCTTGCGCATGAGGCGGCTTAAACGAAAAATTGAAGTAATTTTCCGGCCTCCGGCGGGGATATTTTCAGCAAGACGAATGGGAGGGGCGTCTTGCGGGGCGCCCCTTCGCATTGTGTGAGGTCCGGGTTTTTTTTGGTACAAATACCCGTGTCGCACCGCAGATAGGGGCGCGTCAGCGGATCGGGTCCAGAAGGGCGTCTTTCAGCGTGCAATCGCGGACCACATCCTGGCCGCAGGGCACTGGATCGAGGCTGAGCGAGAGGCAGAGGCGGGCCTCCTGAATGCGGCCCTCCTTGCAGGTGATAGTCAGCATGTCGGGCTCAAGCGCCGGATTTTCCTTGAGGAAAGCCTCCTCGACGACGCGCGCGGGCAAGGTGACGGGACGGGTCAGTTTCTCGAAGAGGTCGGGCCGGGTGATGCGGCCCCATGCTTCGCGGGTGAGGGCGAAGTAGGCGGGGGCGCTGAGGCCTGTGCAGCGGCCGTGTTTCTTCCATTGGTACCAGGCGAGGCCGCCATTGCCCATGATGTCGCTCATCGCCTCGGTCATCTGGCGCGATGGCGGGCGCTGGGCCGTCGGGCAGAAGGATGGCCAGCCGCGATGGTATTGCGGCCAGAGGCCATGCAGCGTCCAGCCCGCGCCCGCCGAGCTGTCGCATTCGGGTGCGCCGCGCGCGTCGCCGGTCAGCGCGCACCAGGTTGGTGTCCAGCTGAGCGAGAGCACGTAATAGTCGAAGGTGCCCGCTTTTTCGCCATCGGCATGGGCCACCGTGCTGGCAACGGAGCAGCCGAGCAGCAGGATCAGGAGGGCACGCATATTTCGGTCTTTCCAAATGGCAGCAGGGCGACTATACGGGGCCCCAAGTTTCCCGACAATGGCGACCCGCTTCGGACCGACCCGGAGCCTCCTGGAGACAGGAGACGAGGAAGGCATGTGTACGGGACGGATACGCTGTAGGAGATTAGACATGGCGAAACCACTGATGGCCAAGGCCACCGCCGTCTGGCTGGTGGACAATACCACGCTCAGCTTCAAGCAGATCGCGGATTTCACCCAGATGCACGAGCTGGAAGTGCAGGGCATCGCCGATGGCGATGTGGCCGCCGGCGTCAAGGGCTTTGACCCCGTTGCCAACAACCAGCTGACGCAGGACGAGATTGACGCGGCCGAGAAGGACCCGCTGCACAAGCTGACGCTGAAATACAACGCCTCTGCCGAGGGCGAGGAAAAGCGTCGCGGCCCGCGTTACACCCCGCTCAGCAAGCGTCAGGACCGTCCCGCCTCGATCCTGTGGCTGGTCAAGTTCCACCCCGAGCTGGCCGACAGCCAGATATCAAAGCTGGTGGGCACGACCAAGCCGACCATTCAGGCGATCCGTGAGCGCACCCATTGGAACATCGCGAACATCCAGCCGATCGATCCCGTCGCGCTGGGCCTCTGCAAGCAGTCCGAGCTGGACGCCGCCGTGCAGAAGGCCGCCGCAAAGAAGGCCCGCGAGGGCGAGGCAATGAGCGACGATGATCGCCGCAAGCTCCTCAGCACCGAGCAGAGCCTTGGCAATGAGGACGAGCAGAAGATGCCGACCGCGATCGAGGGGCTTGAGACCTTTACGCTGGGCGAGGCTGATCCTGAGGTTACCGAAAAGCAGTATGATGCCGACAGCCTTTTCAACCTGCCCGAAGGGACCGAGGACGAAGAGGATGACAAGGATGACAAGGATGAGGGCGGGCGCCGTTAGGTTGCGGCACCACTCAAAAGCTATTTCGATCCCGGCCGCGATACCGCGCGCCGGGATTTTTTTCGCCCGAGTGTCAAAAATCTCTTGTGCGATTTCGAAACTGGTTTAAATGCGATTTCAAGACGCCAACGCACGCGCCTCTGGCCGGTCAGTCCACATACTGACTGACCCGCGTTTATGTAGCGACGGTAACGTCTCTGACTGCTGACCCAACCCGGACCGTTCCGGGGGATCCTTTTGGAGATGACCATGACCGCTATGATCCCCGGCGCCCTGCGCGCCGCACCTTCCGCCATTCCCGCTGCTGATTTTGCCGACCCCGTCGCCGCGTTCATCGCGACGCGTCAGTTCGACCGCCCCACGCTGGTTGTCAGCCGCGACCGTGTGACCGCCCAGTACGACGCGCTGGTCGCCGGCCTTGGCGATGCGCGCATTCACTACGCGGTCAAGGCCAACCCGGCGCCCGAGATCATTCGCGCGCTGGTGCAGAAGGGCGCGCGTTTCGACGCCGCCAGCCGGGGCGAGATCGAGCTGTGCCTGGAGCAGGGTGCGTCGGGTAGCGACATCTCCTTCGGCAACACGATCAAGAAGCCTGCCGACATCGCCTTTGCCCATGCGCATGGCGTGACCCTCTTTGCCGCCGATAGCGAGGCCGAGATCGACAAGCTGGCGGCGCATGCGCCCGGCGCCCGCGTCTATCTGCGCGTCATTGTCGAGAATTCCGAGGCCGACTGGCCGCTCAGCCGCAAGTTCGGTTGCGCGCGTTCGGCTCTGTTGCCGCTGATGGGCTATGCCCGGGACGCGGGTGTCGATGTGGCGGGCCTGTCCTTTCATGTGGGCAGCCAGACGCGCCGCCCGGAGTTCTGGAACCCCGTGCTGGACCAGATCGCCGAGCTGTGGATGGCGGGCCGCGAGGCTGGCCATGACCTGCGCGTTCTGAACCTTGGCGGCGGCTTCCCGGCGACCTATGAAGACGAAGTCATGGGCGCGCAGAGCTATGCCGCTGCCGTCATGGCCGCCGTGACCGAGCGGTTCGGCGCCGTGCCTTACATCATGGCCGAGCCGGGCCGCGGCCTCGTCGCCGAGGCGGGGCATATCGTGGCCGAGGTGCTGCTGGTCTCGCGCAAGTCCGCCGATGATCTGCACCGCTGGGTTTACCTTGATATCGGCATGTTCTCGGGGCTGGCCGAGACGATGGGCGAGGCGATCCGCTATCGCATTCAGACGCCGCATGACGGTGGCGAGGCGGGCGCGTGCATCCTGGCCGGTCCGTCCTGCGACAGCGCCGATATCCTCTATGAGCAGCGTCCTGTGAACCTGCCTCTGGCACTGGCTTGCGGCGACCGGATCGTGATCCGCAACTGCGGCGCCTATACCAGCAGCTATAGCTCGGTCGGTTTCAACGGCTTTCCGCCGCTGGACGTCGTCGTGATCTGACACCAATCGCCGCTGCCGGGTTGCCCCCGGTGGCGGCACTGGCTTACGCTTTGGCAGCTTATCACTGCCGGAGCCTGTCCCATGCGCCCTCTCAATATCGCCTGCCTGCAACTGCGTCCCATGCCCAGCATGGAGGCCGCGCTGGACGAGGCTCTGCCCCTGGCCCGCGAGGCGGTGGAGGGCGGCGCGCAGATGCTTTTCCTGCCTGAATATTGCGGCGGTCTTCGTTCGGACGGTGCCGCGGTCGCGCCGCCTTCGGCGCCCGAAGATGCGCATGCCTTTCTGGCAGCGATGCAGGATTTCGCCCGCGAGAGCGGCGTCTGGGTGCATCTGGGATCGGTGGCCGTGGACGGGCCGGACGGGCGGATCATCAATCGCGGTTTCATGCTGACCCCCGAGGGTTCAATCGCGGGGCGCTATGACAAGATTCATCTCTTCGACATTCAACTGTCGGAAGGCGAGGTTTACCGCGAAAGCGACCGGGTCGATCCCGGCGATCGCGCGGTGATCCATGACACGCCCCTGGTGCGTGTGGGCCATACGATCTGCTACGATCTGCGCTTTGCGCATCTCTATCGCGGCCTCGCGCAGGGCGGGGCCGAGATACTTGCCTGCCCCGCCGCCTTCACCGCCAAGACAGGCGCGGCGCATTGGCATGTGCTGAACCGCGCGCGGGCCATCGAGACGACGCGCTTTGTCGTCTCGGCGGCGATGACCGGGCCGGTGCCGGGCGGGGGCGCGACCTATGGGCACTCGCTGATCGTGGATCCTTGGGGCGAGGTTCTGGCCGATGGCGGCGAGGGGCCGGGCGTGGTGCCCGCGCGCATTGATTTGGATATGATCGCCCAGACCGAGGGGCGCATCCCGAGCCTGATGAACGACGCGGATTTCGCGCGGGCCTAAGAAAATTCAACGAATTTTCTTGCGCCTTCGGCGAGAGTATTTTTGCCAAGATGAAGGGGAGGCGTGACAGGAGCCGGTCGATGGCGCGAAGGCCCAATATGAAAGCGATGCCGTCGCTCAGTCACAATAGGCTTTGATGTACGCTTCCAGCAACCTCTGCAATTCCGGATCGACAGGTTTCGAGATGATCAAGTCTGCGGAGATGTGTGTTTCCTGATCATAGCTATCGCCATTGCAGTGGTGGATGATGTGGGTTTGGCGAACGACCGAAGGCTTGCCTAACAGTTTATCCAGCGGACTGCGACGGGCCGGCCAAAGCCCAAGATGGGTTTCGCCTCTTACGGCAGAAATCCTCACGGCTCCAACTGTTGCGAGATCTATTTGCAAAAGTTTCTTGGAAGCTCTCGTTTTTTGCTGGGCTTCTGTATTCTGTGACGAACAGTTTTTCGTGTAGTTGCGGGCAATTCTTAGCTCGCAGCCGTTTAGCGAAGATCGAGTGGTGGCGCGGGTGGAATCCTGGTCAAACTTGGCTGTGATCTTTTCGATAAGGTCTGTCTGCGCACCCGAGTCATCTGCGCTGGCGTGCTGAGCACAAAGCAGCACACAAAAAACGCAAAGAGACCTCCATCCCGAGCCGTTCCAGACGCGCTTTGCCATACCGTTCTTGATCAAACGTTTACCCCTTCGGATAGCCGATGGTCTTCAGTGCGTCCGAGATCTCGTCAAGAATGGCGGGGTCGTCAATGGTTGCGGGGGGCTTGAACGTTTCGCCATCGGCGAGGCTGGCCATGGTGCGGCGCAGGATCTTGCCCGAGCGGGTCTTGGGCAGGCGGTCGACGATCACGGCCAGCTTGAAGGCGGCGACGGGGCCGATCTTGTCCCGCACCAGGGCGACGCATTCGCGGGTGATCTCCTCGGCCGGGCGATCAACGCCCTTGGTCAGGCAGATGAAACCGATGGGCACCTGGCCCTTGAGATCGTCCTTGGCGCCGAGGACCGCACATTCGGCGACGTCCGGGTGGCTGGCCAGCACTTCTTCCATCAGGCCGGTACTGAGGCGGTGGCCCGCGACGTTGATGACGTCATCGGTGCGGGCCATGATGTAGAGGTATCCATCCTCGTCGATCATGCCGGCATCGCCAGTCTCGTAATAGCCCGGAAAGGTGGTGAGATAGGATTTGCGGAATCTCTCCTCGGCATTCCAGAGGCCGGGCAGGGTGCCAGGGGGCAGCGGCAGCTTGATCGCGATGGCGCCCAACTCGCCCACCGCTTTGGGGGCGCCGTCTTCGCCGAGGATCTGGATATCGTAGCCCGGCATCGCCACGGTGGGCGAGCCGATCTTGACCGGCAACGCCTCGATGCCAACCGGGTTGGCGGCGATCGAGCAGCCGGTTTCAGTCTGCCACCAATGGTCGTAGACGGGTTTGCCCAACTTCTCCTGCGCCCAGAGGATCGTGTCGGGGTCCGCGCGCTCGCCCGCGAGGTAGAGCGCCTGCAGGTTCGACAGATCGTATTTCTTCAACAACTCGCCCTTCGGGTCCTCGCGCTTGACCGCGCGGATGGCCGTGGGGGCGGTGAAGAAGGTTCGCACGTTATGTTCCTGGATCACCCGCCAGAAGGTGCCGGCATCGGGGTTGCCCACTGGCTTGCCCTCGAAGACGATGGTGGTGTTGCCGTGGATCAGCGGCGCGTAGCAGATGTAACTGTGGCCCACGACCCAGCCGACATCAGATGCGGCCCAGAACACATCGCCCGGATCGACATTGTAGATATTTTTCATCGTCCAGTTCAGCGCCACCAGATGGCCCGCCGTGGCACGGATCACGCCCTTGGGCGCGCCCGTGGTGCCGGAGGTGTAGAGGATATAGGCCGGGTGATTTCCCTCGACCGGCACGCATTCGGCAGGCTCGACGCCGTATTGAAAAGCATACCAGCTGACGTCGCGGCCCTCGATCAGCTTGGCAACTTCCTGTTCGCGCTGAAAGATGACGCAGAAATCGGGCTTATGGGTAGCCTGATCGATCGCGCCGTCGAGGAGGGGTTTGTAATGCACGGTGCGGTTCGGCTCGATCCCGCAGGAGGCGGCGATGATGGCCTTGGGTGTGCAATCGTCGATACGCACCGCCAGTTCGTTGGCGGAGAAGCCGCCGAAGACCACCGAATGGATCGCACCGATGCGCGCGCAGGCCAGCATCGCCTCGATCGCCTCGGGAACCATGGGCATGTAGATGATGACGCGGTCGCCCTTTTCGATGCCCTTGGCGCGCAAGGCTCCTGCCAGGCTTGAGACGCGGGACTGCAACTCGTCGTAGGTGATACGATGCTTGGTGCCGGTGACGGGGCTGTCATGGATGATGGCCGCCTGCGCGCCGCGCCCGGCCTCGACATGGCGGTCGACGGCATTGTAGCAGGTGTTTACCTTGGCATCGGCATACCACTCATACATGTCGTTGCCACGATCAAAGAGCGCCTTGGTCGGGGCCTCGTCCCAGTCGATAGCCTCGGCCTGCTTCAGCCAATATGCCTCGGGGTCGGATTTCCAACTCTGATAGATTTCAGCGTAGCCCATCTGTGCTCTCCCATGCAGCTTTTGACATGTTTAAGGCGCGGGCAGGGGGAGGGGCAAGGCATCAGCAGGTCAAGGGGTGCGCAATAATGCAAAAAAACGGCGGCGTCGGGCCAATCGTTCCTTACGTTTGGGGCGGCTGGCATGATTTTTTCAGTCACCGGCCAAATATGGCCGATCATAGGCGCACCTTGGCCGATGCTGGCAGGTGGGCCGGCTTGGGTGCTCAAATTCAGCTTGAGAATCCGCGTGGCTGTGAGATCCTTCGGATCAGGCCCGGCATGGTGCCAGGCCGCGAAAGCGAGGTCTGCCAGAATGGCAAACGCACCCAAACCCCAGCCCAAGGAAGCCGGCGCAAAACCCGGTGGCAAGAAGAAGTAAGGTCCGCGGGACCATGCAAGACTGCGCCGCCCCGGTCACACGGGACGGCGACTACCTCTTAGCCGTAATGCGCGACCGGCGTGCCGGCGATGGCGGCCATGTTCAGAAGCCCCCGCGCTGTGATCGACGGCGAGACGATATGCGCCCGGTTGCCCATGCCCATCAGGATCGGGCCGACCTCCAGTCCGCCGCCCTTCATCTTGAGAATGTTGCGCACGCCCGAGGCCGCGTCGGCATTGGAGAAGATCAGCACATTGGCCGCGCCCTCCATCCGGTTGTCGGGCAAAAGGCGCGCGCGCAGTTCCTCGTCGAGGGCGGTGTCGATGTTCATCTCGCCTTCGTAGCAGAAATCGCGCGGCTTGGCGTCCAGGAGGGCGATGGCGCTGCGCAGCCGCTTGCCGGAATCCTCGCCCTGATTGCCGAATTGCGATTGCGAGCAAAAGGCGATCTTGGGCTCGATGCCAAAGCGGCGCACATGGCGCGCGGCGCCGATGGCCGTCTCGGCCAGATCCTCGGGCGTGGGGAAGACGCGCACATGGGTATCCGCGATGAAGAGGGGGCCATCCTCGAGGATCATCATGCTGAGCGCGCCATGCGGGTGATGCTCCTTGTCGCTCAGGACTTGCGTCACGTAGTTCAGGTGCCAGCGATATTCGCCGAATGTGCCGCAGATCAGGCTGTCGGCCTCATCGCGATGCACCATGACCGCGCCAATGGCGGTGGTGTTGGTCCGCATCACCGCCTTGGCCAGATCGGGGCTGACACCGCGCCGCTTCATGATTTCATGATAGCTGGTCCAATAGTCACGATAGCGCGGATCGTCCTCGGGGTTCACCAGCCGGAAATCGCGGCCGGGCCGGATGTTCAGGCCCATCCGCTCGCACCGCGCCTCGATCACGCCGGGCCGGCCGATCAGGATCGGCAATTCGCTGGTTTCCTCGAGGATCGCCTGGGATGCACGCAGCACGCGCTCGTCCTCGCCCTCGGCAAAGACAATGCGGCGCGCATCCTTTTTGGACGCCTCGAAGACCGGACGCATCAGCAGCGCGGATTTGAACACCGAGGCATCGAGCTTGGCCTTGTAGGCGGCCAGATCCTCCATCGGGCGGGTGGCCACGCCGCTTTCCATCGCGGCGCGCGCGACGGCGGTCGACACGATGCCCGAAAGGCGCGGATCGAAAGGCTTGGGGATGAGATATTCCGCGCCGAAGGTCATCGGCTCACCCTGGTAGGCCGCCGCTGCCTCGGCAGAGGTGGTGGCGCGGGCCAGTTCGGCGATACCGTCGACGCAGGCGATCTGCATCGCGTCGTTGATCTGCGTCGCGCCCACGTCCAACGCACCGCGAAAGATGAACGGAAAGCACAGCACGTTATTGACCTGATTTGGAAAATCGCTGCGTCCGGTAGCGATGATGGCGTCCGGCGCGGCCTCGCGGGCCATCTCGGGCATGATCTCGGGCGTCGGGTTTGCGAGCGCGAAGATGATCGGACGCTTGGCCATCCGCTTGATCTGCTCAGGCTTCAGAACGCCGGGGCCAGAGAGGCCGAGAAAGAGGTCGGCCCCTTCGATCACGTCGTCCAGTGTGCGCAGATCGGTCTTTTGCGCGAACTCGGACTTTTGCGGGTTCATATCCTCGGTTCGGCCCTCGTAGACGAGGCCGTTGATGTCGCAGAGCCAGATATTCTCGCGCTTCACGCCCAGCTTGACCAGCATGTTGAGGCAGGCGATGCCCGCCGCGCCGCCGCCTGTCGAGACGATCTTGATATCCTCCCAGCGCTTGTTGGCGACGTAGAGCGCATTGGTCGCCGCCGCGCCCACGACGATGGCGGTGCCGTGCTGGTCGTCGTGAAACACGGGAATGTCCATGCGCTCGCGGCAGATCCGCTCGACGATGAAGCAATCGGGCGCCTTGATATCCTCAAGATTGATCGCGCCGAAGGTCGGGGCCAGCGCGCAGACGATTTCGGCCAGCTTCTCGGGATCGGATTCGTTCACTTCCAGATCGAAGCAGTCGATATCGGCGAATTTCTTGAAGAGGACCGCCTTGCCTTCCATCACCGGCTTGGACGCCAGCGCGCCGATATTGCCCAGCCCCAGAACGGCGGTGCCATTAGTGACGACCGCCACGAGGTTGCCGCGGCTGGTATAGCGGCTGGCATTTGCCGGGTCTTCCTTGATCTCGAGGCAGGCCTCGGCGACGCCGGGTGAATAGGCGCGGGCCAGGTCGCGGCCGTTGGCCAGGGGCTTTGTCGCGCGGATCTCGAGTTTGCCGGGTTTTGGGAACTCGTGGTAATGAAGGGCCGCCTGTCTTAGCGTGTCGTTGGGATCGCTCATCCTGCTGCTCCTCGTTGAGTGGGTAGTTTAGCGTTAAACTACTTTTTATTCCGGCTGCAATCTGGTGCAAGAGTGCATCTTTGCCGCCTGCCGCGCAACTCGCAACATCGGGGTTCCCTGCCGCTGGGTCCGCAATCAAGTGGATTGCCCTCGCGAGCGGCATCTGAAACATAGACCGCACCCAACCGCCGGAGGATTCCATGCAGCAGCATCTGACAGTCGTCAAACACCCGCTCGTCCAGCACAAGCTGACCCTGATGCGCGAGAAGGCCACGTCGACCGCCGTCTTCCGCCAGCTTTTGCGCGAAATCTCGCAGCTTCTGGCCTATGAGGTGACTCATGAGTTGCCGATGACCACGCGCGAGATCGAAACGCCGATGCAGGAGATGGACGCGCCGGTTCTGGCCGGGCGCAAGCTGGCGCTGATCTCGATCCTGCGGGCCGGGAACGGCCTTCTGGACGGAATGCTGGAATTGATCCCGTCGGCGCGTGTCGGTTTCGTCGGACTCTACCGCGACGAGGAAACGCTGAAGCCGGTGCAATACTATTTCAAGGTGCCGGACCAGCTGGGCAAGCGGCTGGTGATCGTGGTCGATCCGATGCTGGCCACGGGCAACTCCTCGGCCGCGGCTGTCGATCTGCTGAAACAGGCAGGGGCGACGGATATCCGCTTTCTGTGCCTTCTGGCCGCGCCCGAGGGCGTCGCCCGGATGAAGGAGGCGCATCCCGATGTGCCCATCGTCACCGCCTCGCTGGACGAGCGGCTGGACGAAAAGGGCTATATCCTGCCCGGCCTCGGCGATGCCGGAGACCGGATGTTCGGTACGAAATAAGGCGCGGCCCCCACTGCTTGCCTGTTTACTCGGCGCATGAATTGCGGCAACAATATGGCACATCTTGTGGGGGCACTATGAAGATTACACGCGTGATAGCGATTGCGGTCATGACGGCGACCTGCGGTCTGAGTATCGCGCAGGCCAAAAGTCTGCGCGATGCGAGCGAACCTGCCGAGTTTCCGCCCAGTTCCTATACGGGCCGCCAGTATGTCGATAGCGAGGGCTGCGTTTTCGTGCGCGCCGGGATCGACGGGAACGTGACATGGGTACCGCGCGTGACGCGCAGCCGCCAGGTCATGTGCAACCAGCAACCGTCTCTGGCAGCAGCCCCCGCGCCCGAACCTGCGGCCACGCCCGCCCCGGTGCGCCAGGCACCTCAGCCCGCACCGAAGAAGGTTCTGCGTTCGGCGCAGGTGCCCGCTGCCACCAGCATGCAAAAGCCCGCCGCGCAGCCCGCCCGGGTCGCCCCCGCCGCCGCGCAACCTGTGCCCGCCAAGCCTGCACCCGCGCCTGCGCCCAAGCCCGTGCGCCGCACGGTTCGCGCCTCCGAGGGGTGCGCCGGGGCCAGCGCCGTTTCCGCGCGCTATATGCGCACCGCTTCGGGCTATGCTGTGCGCTGCGGCCCGCAAACCGAAGATCATGTGACCCGCGTGCCGGGCACCAAGGCCGTCCGCACCGCGCCGCGTGCGATTGCCGCGCCCAGCTACACGGCGCCGTCCTATGTACCGGCGCCGCGCCCGACGGCCGTGCCCGCTTATGAGGCCGCGCCCGCTACGTCCAAGCGCGCCGGGACGAAGCGCGTCGTGCGCGTTGACCCGGTCACGACGCGCGTCGCGCCCCGCCATGTGGTCCGCCAGCAGGTGCGCTCCGCTCAGGGCATCACGACGCCGAAGGGATACAAGCCTGTCTGGACCGATGGCCGCCTCAATCCGCACCGTGCGCATCAGACCTTTGCCGGCAAGGCGCAGATGGAAATGATGTGGACCAAGACCCTGCCGCGCCGCCTGATCCTGACCGAGACGGGGTATGACGTCTCGCGCGAGTATCCCGGCCTGATCTATCCCTATACCAGCTACGAACAGCAACGCGCGGCGATGAGCGCGCCTGCCAAGCCCGCTGTCACGGTCTCGAGCAAGTCGCGCCAGCCAGAGGCGAAGGTGCAGGCCGCCAAGGCGCGCGCCACCGCAGCTGCCGGCGCGAACAGCTATGTTCAGGCAGGTGTCTATACCACCCGCGCGCAGGCACAGCGGGCGGCGCAGCGGCTGGCAGGGGCTGGCCTGCCTGCGCGGCTGGGCAGCATGACGCGCGGCGGCACGCAGTACAGCCTGCTGCTGAGCGGGCCCTACGCCAGCGCGGAAGCCGCGCAAGGCGCACTGGCCCGTGCGCGGGGCGCAGGCTTTGGGAACGCACGGCTACGCTGAGCGCAGCGATCAAATGAGGCAGTGATGCGCCGGGTCCGAAAGGGTCCGGCGTTTTGCTTGGGGCATTGGAAGGGGGCGGGATCAGCCGCCGCAGATGCCCTGAAGGCGCAGCCAGTCGCTGTCGCTGAGAACGGGCGGCGGGGCCTCGGTGGCGAAGGGGTCGGCCTCGATTAGCGCCAGCGTGCTTTCACCCGAGATGTCGCGCGCATAGGCATAGGGCGCGGCGCGCACCGACCATGCCTGGAATCCTTCCAGCAGCGCGGCATCCGAGATCGGCTGCGAGGGCGCATCGGCCAGAAGATATTCGGCATAGCTGCGCAGCGCAGCCTCGCCCGGATCTCCGGTGGTCAACAGGCGGAAGGCCGCGCCGATCCCGGCATGGTCCAAGAGGCGGCCCAGCGGATCATGCGCACGGGCGCGCAGTCGCTCGGCCACGATATAGCCCGCAACGACATCGGGTTCTTCGTAATCCTCGACCAGCGAGCGGTGGATCAGGATCGTGCCGCCTGGCAGCGTCGCCGTGCTGTCGACACCGCCGCGCACCACGCGTAGCGCACCGGCGCCGCGGGTGGACGGCAGCCGCTGGGCCAGCTTGGCCAGCGATTGCACGCCGCCGGGTGCCCTGCAGGGCGGGCCCGTCACGGTCTGCATCTCGCGCTCGAGTGCGGCGCCGATCTGGGCGCGCTTCACCGGCGGCACGACGCGCAGCGCATGATCGCGCACCGCGCCCGGCAGCCAAAAGAGCGCAAGGCCGCCGATCACCACCGCCGAGGCCAGCAGGACGCCATGACGCAGCCGTCCCGGATGGGGCCTCTGGCGGGCGATCCCTGCGCGCAGTTTCTCGATCGCGTCGATCATCTGGGATTCCGAGGCACCCAGTTCGAGCGTTTCGCCAGTGTCGCCATCGGGGTGATAGATCGCGGGCAGCTCACCGGGATTGGCACGGCTGACCGCCGGGATTGACCAATGGGTCAGCACCCGGTCGCGCATATCGGTGATGACGAGGGTCGCATCGCCCACCGAGACCACGACTTCGCAGCGCTGATCATCGGGCGCGGCGCGCCACAGGCCCGACGCCTCGAGCCGTTCATATTCGCGAAGTGCCGTCATGCCTGCCCATGCCCCTTTTTGCGCGGAGATTAGCATGGGCGCGCAGGCGGCGGCAACGCTTGGCGCACTAGGGTGAGGTCTGCCCTGGTTGCGCGGGAGGGAGCCTCCGGCGGGGATATTTTCAGCAAGAAGAACGGGCGGGGGCGAGGGGCTGGCGGGCCGGGGCGCGATGCGCTAGCGATGGGCAAGTTTGGATGAGGTCACGCCATGCAACAGCCGCCAGTCAGAATTGTTATAAACGGGTTTGGCCGGATCGGCCGCGCGGTCCTGCGGATCGTCCTGGCCGGGCGCGAAGATGTGGAGTTGGTCTCGATCAACGAGATCGAACCGCTGGAGACCTGTGCGTATCTTTTCGAGTATGACAGCGTCTATGGCACTTGGCCGGGCGCGGTGGGCACGCAGGCGGGCGCGCTGATCGTCGATGGGCGGCGGGTGCCGTTCTCATCGGTGCCGGACCTGCGCGAGCTGGATCTGAGCGGTGTGGACCTTGTGCTGGAATGCACCGGTATGGCCGGGAAGCGCGCCATGGCCGAGCGAGGCATCGCAGCGGGCGCGCGCGCCGTTCTTGTCTCGGGGCCGTCGGCGGAGGCGGATGTGACGCTGGTTGTGGGTGCGAATGAGGGCGATCTGGCGGATCAGGCCATCATCTCGAACGCGTCTTGCACCACGAATGCGCTTGCGCCGCTGGCGCGGCTGCTGGATGAGGCGTTTGGCATCCTGTCGGGCCAGATGACGACGGTGCATTGCTATACCGGCAGCCAGCCCACGGTCGATAAGCCGCGCGGCAACCTGGAGCGGAGCCGGGCGGCCGCGCTGTCGATGGTGCCGACGACGACCAGTGCGCATGGGCAGATGGCGCGGGTCCTGCCGCATCTGGCGGGCCGGATCGAGGCGCGCGCGATCCGTGTGCCGACGGCGAGCGTGTCCTGCATCGACCTGTCGGTGACGTTGCGCGAGGCGGTATCGGTCGATGCGGTGAACGCCGTGTTGAAAGCCGCGTCGGAGAGCGGGCCTTATGCGGATGTGTTCGGCTGGACCGAGCGTCCGCTCGTCTCGTCCGACCTGCGGGCGCGGCCCGAGTCGATCATCATGTGCGGACGCGAGACATCCGTGGCCGGGGGCGGGCTGACCCGTGTCTTTGGCTGGTATGACAATGAATGGGGGTTCAGCTGCCGAATGCTGGACATGGCGGCCCGGATTGGCGCGCGCCGCTAGGGCGCATCAGAACCAGGGTTTGAACCTGGCCTCGAAATCGGCCTGCACCTGAGCGTTGTCATATTCCGTCTGCACCCAGTCCTCGAAACCGATTCCTGTCTCGGCGTGGCGCGCCTCGAAAAGGTCGAGGATGTAATCCAGAACGCCCGTGCGAGAGCGTCTGACATGCAGGAACCGCAGGCCCAGCATGGCCCGCGCCTCGGCCACGGGGCGCCCTTCGATGACCATCAGGTAGATGGCCGAGGCAAACCCGGCGCGGTCGGCGCCCGATTTGCAATGCATCACGAAGGGCCGCTCGATCGTGCGGAAGGCATGAAGAAGCGCCGCGATGTCGCTGGGGGGCGCCGCGTAGCGCGCATGCAGGGTGACATCGACCAGCGTCAGGCCGAGGGCGGCGCAGCTTTCCTTCTCGGTCAGGTAATGCGCCGCCCCGGCGGCGCCGCGCAGGTTGAGGATGGACTTGATCCCGCGCGCCTTCATCGCGGCAAAGCGTTTATGCGTGGGGTGGTTCGAGCGCCAGACGCCCTTTGCCACCTCGAATTCGTTGGTCCAGATGCCGCGCAGGATCGCGTGGTCGAACCAGAGGTTGTAGATATGCGCGCGGCGCCGGTTCTCGGGGGTCGAGAGATCCATGTTGTAGGATTGGCGCAGGTCACGCTCCCACGTGGCCAAGCGTTTGAATAAAGACATGCGGGCCTCGGGGCTGCGGCAGGAAAGGACGGTCTAATCGCGCGCGCCGCGCATGGCAAGCGCGGGGGTGCATTGACGCCGCCCGCGATGGGGGTAGATTGCCCGCAGACACACAGGAGTGAGGCCGAAATGAGCGGAACGGGGAATAACGGCGCATTGGCCGGCGGGCGATCCTATCTGGCAATTCCCGGACCTTCGGTCGTGCCGGACCAGGTGCTGAGCGCGATGCACCGCGCGTCGCCCAATATTTACGCGGGTTCGCTGATCGACATGGTCGACGCGATCATCCCTGATCTGAAACGCGTGGCGCGCACCGAGGCGCATGTGGCGATCTACATGTCCAACGGTCATGGCGCATGGGAGGCGGCGTTCGCCAACACCCTGGCCCCCGGCGACAAGATTTTGGCGCTGATCACCGGCCGCTTCGGCCATGGCTGGGCCGAGATGGCGCGCGCCATGGGGATCGAGGTGGAGGTGCTGGATTTCGGACGCGCCTCGCCCATCGATGCGGCCCGCGTCGAAGAAGCGCTGCGCGCCGATAGCTCGCACAAGATCAAGGCGGTGCTGGCCACGCATGTCGACACGTCTTCCTCTGCGCTCAGCGATATGCCGGGCCTGCGCGCGGCGATGGATGCGGCCGGACATCCGGCCCTCCTGATGGCGGATTGCATCGCCTCCTTTGCTTGCGACCGGATCGAGATGGACGCCTGGGGCGTCGACATCATCGTCACCGGTAGCCAGAAGGGGCTGATGATGCCGCCGGGGCTGGGGTTTGTCTTTTTCAGTGAAAAGGCGGCAGAGGTGCGGCGCAGCCTTGCACGGGTCAGCCCCTATTGGGACTGGACGCTGCGCAGCGCGCCGCGCGAATTCTACCAGTATTTCTTTGGCACTGCGCCGACGCATCACCTTTATGGTCTGCGCACCGCTCTGGACATGATCCTTGCCGAGGGGCTGGAGGCGGTCTGGGCGCGGCATGACCGGCTGGCGCGTGCCGTCTGGGCCGCGTGCGATGCCTGGGCGGAAAAGGGTGCGCTGCGCATCAACATCGCCGATCCGGCCCATCGCAGCCGCGCCGTGACGGCGCTGTCGGTGCCCGCACCGGGGGCGAGCGATCTGCGCGCCTGGCTTGAGCAGCACACGGGCGTGACGCTGGGCGTCGGGCTTGGCATGGCGGAGCCTTCGGATCCGGCGTGGCACGGGTTTTTCCGCATCGGGCATATGGGCCATGTCAACGCGCATATGGTGCTGGGCGTTCTGGGCAGCATCGAGGCGGGTCTGACGGCGCTGGATATCCCTCATGGGCGCGGCGCGGTGGGCGCCGCAGCGCAGATCATCGCGGAAGGCTAGAGCAGCTTCAGCCGCGGGCGTCCTTGAGCGCGCCCGGCAGGGCCCCGGCCAATAGGGCCAGATCCTCGGGGCGGCCACAGCTGATGCGGATGCAGCGGTCCAGCGGCTGGGCAAAGGGCATCCGCACGAAGATGCCGCGCGCAATCAGGCCAGCCAGCACGGCGCGGGCGAAATCGCCGTCGCTGCCGCAATCGACGCTGACGAAATTGGTGGCCGAGGGCAGGGCGCTCAGACCGTTTTGCTCGGCGATGCGGGTGATCTCATCGCGCGCCTGCGCCATTTGCTGCTGTACATGGGCCAGCCAGCCTTCATCCAGCAGTGCGGCCAGCGCCCCGGCCTGCGCGGCACTGTTGACGCCGAAATGATTGCGGATCTTGTCGAACTCCGCGATCAGCGGCGCGGCCCCCAGCGCATATCCAATCCGCGCGCCTGCCATGCCATAGGCCTTGGAAAAGGTGCGCATGCGGATGACGCGCGGATCGTCGATGGCGATCGACGCTGCCGTCCCTTCGGGCGCGAATTCGATATAGGCCTCGTCGAGGACCAAGAGGCACCCCTCGGGCAGATCATCCAGCGCGGCGGCGACGCTGGCCCCGTCCCACCAGGTGCCCATCGGGTTGTCGGGATTGGCGAAATAGACCAGCTTGGCGTCCGTGTCGGCGGCGCGAGCGATCAGGGCGGGCAGATCCTCGCGATCCTCGCGGTAGGGCACCTTGTGCAGCGTGCCGCCAAAGCCGGTGACGTGGTAGTTGAAGGTAGGATAGGCCCCGTCCGAGGTGACCACCGCATCGTCCGGCGCCACCATCAGGCGGACGAGGCAGCCCAGAAGCCCGTCGATACCCTCACCGATCAGGATATTCTCCATCTGGACGCCAATGCGCGCCGCCAAGGCCTGACGCAAATCGAAGCTGGCCGAGTCGCCGTATTTCCATATCTCCGACGCCGCCTTGCCCATGGCCTCGATCGCGCGCGGCGAGGGGCCAAAGACATTCTCGTTCGCGCCAAGACGCGCGGCGAATTTGAAATTGCCCTGACGCTCCTGCACCTCGGGACCGACAAAGGGCACGGAGGCAGGAAGCGAGCGGATCAGCGGTGTGGTGCGTGGATCAGACATGGCAGCAGATAACGGCATGGCGCAGGAACGTGCAAGGCCGTCAGAGCTCGACT
The DNA here is from genome assembly GCF_043355935.2 of Roseovarius roseus. Lineage (NCBI taxonomy): Bacteria > Pseudomonadati > Pseudomonadota > Alphaproteobacteria > Rhodobacterales > Roseobacteraceae > Roseovarius > Roseovarius roseus. Next base: position 50,633 of record NZ_JBHFPE020000012.1, read on the forward strand.
TCGACCATTGCCGAAGCCAGCAGCGGCACGTCGCGCGCATTCAGCCCGGCGATATTGATGCGGCTGTCGCGGGTCATGTAGACACCATGCGCCTCGCGCATCTTCGTCACCTGCGCCGGACCCGCTCCGATCATCGAGAACATGCCCCGATGCCGTGCGATGAAATCGAACCGGTCCGAATTCGTGCGCTCCCGCAGCTCTTGCACCAGTGCGGCGCGCAGCCCTTGAATCTGCCCGCGCATCTCGTCCAGTTCGGCCTCCCACTCGGCGCGGAGGGCCGCATCGCCCAGTACCATTGTCACCAGCCGCGCGCCATGATCGGGCGGAAAGGAATAGGTCTGCCGGTTGAGATGCGTCAGCGCGCCTTGGGCGCGGGTCTGATGGCATGCGTCCTGCATCACCGCCATCAGCACTCCCACCCGTTCGCGGTAGACGCCGAAATTCTTGGAGCAGGAGACGGCAATCAGGACCTCGGGACAAGCGGCGCAGATGGCGCGCGTCGCGGCGGCATCCGCCTCGATCCCCTCGCCAAAGCCAAGATAGGCCAGATCGATCATCGGCACGGCGCCCGCGGCGGTGATGGCGCCGATCAACGCCTGCCAGCCGTCGGCATCGGGATCGGCGCCTGTCGGATTGTGGCAGCAGCCATGCAGCAAGACCACATCACCCTCGCGCAGCTGCGCCAGATCCTGCAGCATCCCCTCCAGATCGACATCGTGCATGCCCGCGTCGAAATAGCGGAAGGGCACCGTCTCCATGCCCAGATACGCCAGGATGCTCAGGTGATTGCCCCATGTCGGATCGGTATGGAACACGCGCGCCTCGGGCTGCGCCATGCGCACCAAATCAAATCCGAGCCGCACCGCGCCCGTCCCGCCGGGCGTCGCGATTGCCGCCACATGCGCGGCAGGCAGATCGCCCAGCACCAACGTCCGCATCGCATCCAGAAATGCTGGATCGCCTGCCAGCGACGTGTAGGTCTTGGTCCTCTCGGCCTCCCACAGCTGCCGCCCGGCCTGCCGAACCGCGCGCATGACCGGAGTGTTGCCCGAGGCATCGCGGTAGACGCCGACACCCAGATCGACCTTCTGCGCCCGCGGGTCCGCGCGCAGCTGCTCCGCCAAGTGCAAGATGCTGTCCGGCGCCTGCTGCGGCAGGGATTCCAGCATGATCAGGCGTCGCCCGTGGCCACCGGCACCGTGGGGAACGCGCCCCATTCGGCCCATGACCCGTCATAAAGAGCGCCGCCCTCATGCCCGATCCGCACCAGCGCGAGGTTGATGACCGCCGCCGTGATGCCGGACCCGCAGGTGGTGATCACCGGCTTGCCCAGATCTGCCCCGGCGGCGTCCAGCACCGCGCGCAGCTCGTGCGGCGATTTCATTGTGCTGTCCTCGTTCAGAAGGTCGGTATAGGGCACATTGCGCGATCCGGGGATATGGCCTGCGCGCAGGCCCGGACGCGGCTCGGGGGCCTCGCCGCGAAACCGTGGGGCGGCGCGCGCGTCCAGAATGGTGTGATCGCCCAGCTTTGAGGCGGCCGAGACCTGCGTGACGTCCTTCACCATGTGGTTTTGCCGGCGCACCGTCATGTGGCGGTCGCGCACGATGGGGGGCATATCCTCGACCGGGCGGCCCTCGGCCTGCCATTTGGGAAACCCGCCGTCCAGCACCGCGACATCGGACTTGCCCATCAGGCGGAACAGCCACCAGACGCGCGCCGCCGAGAAAAGGCCATGCGTGTCATAGACCACCACTTGGTGCCCGTCGCCGACACCCATATCGCGCAGGCGCGACATGAATTTCTCGGCCGTCGGCGCCATATGCGGCAATTCCGAGCGGTGATCGCTGATCTCCTCGATGTCGAAAAACCGCGCGCCGGGAATATGCGCCGCGTCATATTCGGCCTTCGCATCGCGCCCGGTGCCCGGCAGGAATGTCGTCGCATCGAGAATGCGCAGATCCGGGTCCTTCATATGCGCGGCCAGCCAATCGGTCGAAACCAGGTTTTTCGGATCGTCCCCAGACATGATAGCTCCCTCGTTTTGCTGTCCGTCTTGAGTATAACTCAGCCGCAGCAGAGGCAAGAGCGCCTCAGCGCGCCGCGCGCCCCAGCGCAAGGATCGCCAGTGCCGACAGCGCCGCGCCGCTCGCGCCGCCCGCCACCACATGCCAGAGCACCAGCGGCCCGGCCTTCTCGCCGGGCCCGATCTGCGCCAGCACCCACCAAGCGGCCCCGCCGCCCAGGATACCCAGCAGGGTGGCCAGCCACAGCCCGCGCCGCGCGCGCCGCAGCGCGCCGCGCGCCATCACGCCGCCGACCGCGCCCGACATCATCGCGGCCAGCATCTCCATCAGCGGTGATCCTTCAGCAGGCGCTGCTTCTGGCGAGCCCAGTCGCGCTTGGCCTCGGTGGCGCGTTTGTCGACATTCTTCTTGCCCTTCGCGATGCCGATCTTGAGTTTGGCCAGCCCGCGATGGTTGAAGTAAAGGACCAGCGGCACCAGCGTCATGCCCTTGCGCTGTGTGTCGGACCAAAGCCGCGCCAATTCGCGTTTGGAAACCAGCAGCTTGCGCCGCCGCTTCTCCTCATGGCCAAAGGTCTTGGCCTGCGCATAGGGCGCGACATAGCTGTTGACCAGCCATAGCTCATGCTCGTCCACGGTCGCATAGCTCTCGGCGATATTCGCGCCCCCTTGGCGCAGCGATTTGACCTCCGAACCCTCCAAGATGATACCGCATTCGATATCGTCCTCGATCGCATAGTCATAGCGCGCGCGCCGGTTTTCGGCGATCACCTTGTAATTCTTTTTCTCGTCAGTCTTTGCCATGCAGGCGATCTAATCACGCCCCGCGCCCAAGTCCAGCCAAAGGCAGCGCGGCCCCCATTTCTTCTTGCTGGAGATATCCTCGCCGAAGGCATCAAATCTCTTTTGGCGGTGGCCGTTGACTCTGCGCAAAACCCGGATATAAGCGCGGCTTCATTGGTGTTGGTGGCCCCCGCAAGGGGATGCCTGTCGGGAGCAATCCAAAGGACAACGCCCTTCGACATTGCAAAGAAGGAGATCAGCCGTGACCAAACGCACGTCTGCCAAGTACAAGATCGACCGCCGCATGGGCGAAAACATCTGGGGCCGCCCCAAATCGCCTGTCAACCGCCGCGAATACGGCCCCGGCCAGCACGGCCAGCGCCGCAAGGCGAAGATTTCCGACTTCGGCCTGCAGCTGCGCGCCAAGCAGAAGCTCAAGGGCTACTATGGCGATCTGACCGAAAAGCAGTTCAAGCGCGTCTATGTCGAGGCCGCCCGCGTCAAGGGTGACACCGGCGAGAACCTGATCGGGCTGCTCGAGCGCCGCCTCGACGCCGTCGTCTACCGCGCCAAGTTCGTCCCCACGATGTTCGCCGCACGCCAGTTCGTGAACCACGGCCATGTCAAGGTGAACGGCCAGCGCGTCAACATCCCCTCCTACCGCGTGAAAGAGGGTGACGTGATCGAGGTCCGCGACCGCTCCAAGCAGATGGCCGTTCTTCTCGAGGCCACCCAGCTGGCCGAGCGCGATGTGCCCGATTACATCGACGCCGATCACTCGAAAATGACCGCGACATTCGTGCGCACACCGGGCCTGACGGACGTTCCCTACCCGGTGATGATGGAGCCGAACCTCGTCATCGAATTCTACGCGCAGAACTAAGCGCCGCGCGCTTCATTCTGCACAGATGCAACATGTGAGGGCCGCACCGGGAAACCGGGGCGGCCTTTGCTCATTGGTGCTGGTCAAGCCGTTCGGGCATGGCTAGAACGGGCGTCGTTGGAGGGGGCCGCATGAGCAATATCACACCGCAGCCGGGTATTCTGGACATCACGCTCTATCAGGGCGGGGCCGCGCATGTTCCGGGCGTCGTCAATGTGGTCAAGCTCAGCTCGAACGAGAATCCGTTCGGCCCCAGCGAGGCCGCCAAGGAGGCGTTTCGCAAGGCCTCCTATCACCTGCACCGCTATCCGTCCTCGGATCACGCCGCGCTCCGCGAGGCGATTGCCGAGGTGCATGGCCTCGACCCCGAGCGCATCATCTGCGGCAATGGCTCGGATGAGATCATCGCCTTCCTCTGCCAGGCCTATGCCGGCCCCGGCGATGAGGTGATCCATACCGAGCACGGCTTTGGCATGTACCGGATCAGCGCGCTCGCCAATGGCGCGACGCCGGTCGAGGTGCCCGAGCGAGAGCGCGTCACGGATGTTGACGCGATCCTTGCCGCCTGCACCCCCGCGACCAAGCTGGTCTTTATCGCGAACCCCAACAATCCCACGGGCACGATGGTCGGCGAGGGTGAGGTTGCCCGGCTGGCCGCGGGCCTGCCCGATCATGTCCTGTTGGTGCTCGACGGGGCCTATGCCGAATACGTCGACGGTTATGATGGCGGCGCGGCACTGGTCGAGGCGCGCTCGAACGTCGTGATGACCCGCACCTTTTCCAAGCTCTATGGGCTGGGCGGTCTGCGCGTTGGTTGGGGCTATGGCCCCGAGCATGTGATCAACGTGCTCTCGCGTGTGCGCGGCCCGTTCAACCTCTCGTCCGCTGCGCTGGCCGCAGCCGAGGCGGCGATCCGCGACGCCGAATGGGCCGAGAAATGCCGGGAAGGCAATACCCGCTGGCGCGCCTGGCTGGCCGAGGTGCTGGCCGAACATGGCGTGCCGTCGGATACGTCGCTGGCCAATTTCATCCTTGCCCGCTTTGCCAATCAGGCCGAGGCCGAGGCCTGTGACGAGCATCTGAAATCCGAGGGCCTGATCGTGCGCCGCGTGGCGGGTTACAACCTGCCAAACTGCCTGCGCATCACCGTGGGCGATGAGGCCAGCTGCCGCCGCGTGGCCCATGCCGTGGGGCAATTCATGGCAACGGCCCGATGAGCCAGATCTACGGCCGCATCGCGCTGATCGGTTTGGGGCTGATCGCCGGATCCATGTCGCTGGCGATCCGCCGCGCCGGGCTGGCCGGCGAGGTCGTGGGCTATGCCCGCTCCGAGCAGACGCGCAAGATCGCGCGCGAGATCGGGCTGTGCGACCGGATCGAGGATAGCGCGCTTGCCGCCGTGGAAAGCGCCGATCTGGTGGTGCTTTGCGTGCCCGTGGGTGCCATGGGCGATGTCGCCGCCGAGATTGCGCCGGGGCTGAAGCCGGGCACGACGGTCAGCGATGTCGGCTCGGTCAAGCGCGCGGTGATCGAGGCGGTCGCCCCGCATCTGCCTGAGGGCGTGCATTTCGTGCCCGCGCACCCGCTGGCGGGGACCGAGCATTCAGGCCCGCGCTCGGGTTTTGCCGAGCTTTTCGACAATCGCTGGTGCCTCATTGTGCCGCAGGAAGGCTCGGACCGCGCGGCTGTCGAACGGCTCGAGGCGCTCTGGCAGGGGATGGGGGCGCTGACGGATGAGATGGAGGCTGACCATCACGATCTGGTTCTGGCCGTGACCAGCCATGCGCCGCACCTCATCGCCTACACGATGGTCGGCGTGGCCGATGATCTGGGCCGCGTCACCGACAGCGAGGTTATCAAGTATTCCGCCGCTGGCTTTCGTGACTTCACCCGGATTGCCGCAAGCGATCCGACCATGTGGCGAGATGTCTTTCTGAACAACCGCGAGGCGACGCTGGAGATCCTTGGCCGGTTCACCGAGGAGCTTTTTGCGCTGCAGCGGGCGATCCGCACCGGCGATGGCGACCATTTGCACGAGTATTTCACCCGCACCCGCGCCATTCGGCGGGGCATCATCGAGGCGGGGCAGGATACCGACGCGCCCGATTTCGGACGGGCCCGCGGCGGATGAGGCGGGCCGCGATCTTGGCCGCCCTGATCGCCGCCACCAGCACCGCTTTTGCCGGTGCGCCCACCACGTCCCTGCGCCCCGTCGCACGCCCCGATGCACCGCTCGCCACCGCGGCCCAGCCGCCCGCCAGTGACGGTCAACCTGCGTCCGTGACGGCCGAGACAGGCAGTCCCGCTGGCCGGGATCTGGCCAATACTGGCCCATCAAGCTCGGCGCCCAATGAGGTCACGCAAGAGCGCGGCGCCGTTTTGTCGTCGCTGCGTCCGCTGCTGCGTCCCCTCGCCATCGGACGCGCTGCGCAACAGCGCAAGGAGGCGCGCGCGCGCGGCATGGTCTGCGGTGATCCGTCCATTCAGGGCGAGGAGGTGGGCCGCCTACCGGGCCGCATCTCGGGCTGCGGCATCGACGATGCCGTCAAGGTGCGCAGCATCGAGGGCGTCGCGCTTAGTCAACATGCGCTGATGGATTGCCAGACGGCGGTCGCGATCAAGACCTGGATCGCAAGCGGCATGAAGCCAGCTGTCGGTGATTACGGCGGCGGCGTCAGGCAGTTGCGCGTTGCGGCGCATTATGCTTGCCGCGCGCGCAACAATCAGCGCGGCGCGAAAATCTCGGAGCATGGTAAAGGCCACGCCATCGACATTGCCGGCTTTCAGCTGCGCGACGGGCGCACGATCACAGTGCTGACCGATTGGGACAAGGGGCAGAAGGGCGAGATCCTCAGCCGGATGCACCGCTCGGCCTGCGGGCCGTTCGGCACGGTCCTTGGCCCCGAGGCGGATCGCTTTCACCGCGATCACTTCCACTTTGACACCGCGCGCTACCGGGTGGGCAGCTACTGCCGCTAGGCGCTATTGCAGGCGAAGGACCGGCGCGGGGGCGATCGGCAGTGGCCCCAGCCAGACGCGCCCCTCGCCAAGGCGAAGCGGAATGTCGAGCGCGCTGTCACCGCCCGCCATCATCGTCAGCGCCCCTTGGGCCGTGTCGGCCATGTCGGGGGTCAGCGCACCCGTTCTGCGCGCAATCTCCAGCGCCTCCTGCCAGCCGCGCGCCTTGAGCGTGATGTCGCCTTCGGGCAAACCACGCGCATCGATATCCAGCGCCCCGGACGCCTCCAGCGACATCGCGCCCCATGTGACGGCAAGCCGCTTGACCTCTATCGCGGTCGGCTGCGGGCGTGCGCGCTCGATGGCAAATCGATCCCATGGTGCGGTGAAGTGGGCGGTGATGTCTGCCGTGACGTTATCGATCACGCGGGGCACGGAGTCCCCGCCCTCCAACTGCGCCATCAGCGCGGCGGGCGGGGCGATGTCCGTTGCGGCAAGGCCCAGATGATAGCGCGCCTCGGCGCTGCCCTCCTCGATCCGCTCGGCCGCAAGGCGCAGCGCCGCGACCGACAGAGCATCGCCTTCCTCGCCTGCCTGCGGCGCGAGCGACAGCGCCTCGCCGGTCAGCGTGGCGCGCCGAAGGGCGAGGGCCGTGCTGGGCGCGACCACCATCGAGGCGCGCATATCCGCGCTGGTCAAAGAAAATTCCGCTTCCGGCAGGGCGATGCTCTGCGTATGAGGCCAGACGGCGATCACGTGATTGGGCGTATAGCTGAGCGTCAGGAGCTGAAAGAACGGCGCCTGCCAGCCAAGGCCAGTGACCGGATCGGCCAGCCGCAGCGCGGTGAAGGTCGTGTCGAACCGGCTGGGAAAACCCTGCACCTGCAGCGTGTCGTATTCGGCCACCCACCCCTCAGCACGGCGCGCGTCGAACCAGGCGGCCAGCCCGGATTTCAGGGCGCTTGACCCGATGAACCAGTACCCGGCCCAGGCCGCCGCCAATGCCAGACAGATGGCCAGCAAAATTTTCATGCTCGCACCCCTTTTGCGCCTCAATGCAAAGATGTTTATAGAGTGTTTCGGCGCGATGCCCATGGCCTCGGCGTCCAAAGCAGCAGGAGGGGCGGCAATATGACGATGTGGGTGTTCGGCTATGGCTCGCTGGTCTGGAACCCGGGATTCGAGGTGGATCACCAGATCATCGCGACCCTGCCGGGCTATGCGCGCAGCTTCTGCATGCGCTCGGTCCATCATCGGGGCACCGAGAAAGAGCCGGGGCTGGTCCTCGCACTGGATGAGGCGCATGGCGCGGAATGCCGTGGCGTCGCGTTAGCCGTGCGGTCCGGGCAGGAGGCCGAGACTTTGAAATATCTGCGCGCGCGCGAGCTCATCTCGTCCGCCTATCTTGAGCGGGATCTGGATATCCGGCTAGCCGATGGGCGCACGGCGCGCGCGGTGACCTACGTGATCGACCCGCATCACGTGCAATATTGCGGTGGCCTGCCGCTGGAAGAGCAAGCGCGCATCATCGCCCGCGCGGTCGGCGGGCGCGGCCCGAATACCGAGTATCTGCACAACACCGCCGCCCATCTGGCCGAGCTTGGGATCAGCGACAGCGATCTGGAATGGCTCTCGGCGCGGGTGCAGACGCTTTGCGCATAACGCCTTGGCTTGGCGGGGCGATCCGCGTAGGGTGAAGCCCAACCAAAACTAGTGCCTGGAGCGTCCGCATGGACAAGCCGGACCGCGAGGTCGAGCAGCAATTCTCACAGCCGTGGCGCCAGATCGTCAGCATGTTTCTGGTCCTTGGCCTGTCGGGCCTTGGCGCGTTCATGGCGCTGCCGCGCGTCCTGCCTGTGTTCGAGGCGAACCCCTATCTCAACGGCTTCATCTTCTTCGTCTTCCTGATCGGCGTCGTTGCCTGTTTCTGGCAGGTCTTCCAGTTGATCGGCTCGGTCCGATGGATCGAGAATTTCGCGCGTGAGGTGCCGGGGGCCGATGGGGTCAAGCCGCCTCTGCTGCTGGGGCCTCTGCCCACACTCTTGCGGCAACGCGGCAAGCGGATGCAGATCTCGCAATCCTCGGCCCGCTCGATTCAGGACATGGTGGCGCAGCGCATCGACGAGGCGCGCGAGATTACGCGGTATATCGTCAACCTACTGATTTTCCTAGGCCTTCTGGGCACGTTCTATGGCCTTGCCACTACCGTGCCCGCACTGGTCGAGACGATCCGTGGCCTTGCCCCGCAAGAGGGCGAAGGCGGGGTCGAGGTCTTTACCCGCCTGATGACGGGCCTTCAGTCGCAACTGGGCGGCATGGGCGTCGCCTTTGCCTCGTCGCTGCTGGGTCTTGCCGGATCGCTTATCGTGGGTCTGCTGGAGCTTTTTGCCGGTCACGGCCAGAATCGGTTCTACCGCGAGCTGGAAGAGTGGATGTCGACCATCACCCGCGTCGGCCTTGCCGGCGCCGAGGATGGCAGCAGCGAACAGGCGCTCCTGACCGGCATCATCGACCAGATGAGCGAGCAGATGGAATCGCTTCAGCAGATGCTGACTCAATCGGACATCGCCCGCGCCGCCTCGGACGCGCAGATGGCCGATCTGACCGCCGCCGTTGCGCGCCTGGCGGAGCAGACAGACAGCACCGGCGCCACCGCTGCGCTGGGCCGCGTCGCTGACGGGCAAGAGCGACTGATCGAGGCGCTGAGCGCACGTGAGGCCCCGTCCGAGGCGGGTCTCGATGCCGAAAGCCGGATGCGCCTGCGCTCGATCGATGTGCAGATGCTGCGCATTCTCGAAGAGATCAGCGCCGGGCGGCAAGAGGCGGTTAGCGAATTGCGCACGGATATCGCCGGTCTGAAATCCGCTCTGATGAGCGCGCGCAGTGCGCGCCGCAGCTATCGCGCCGCGCCCGGTATCGCCACCGCGCCGCGTGACACACCGGAGCAGGAGGGCTGATCCATGGCCCTGTCACGCCGCACCGGGCAGCGCTTTCAATCGTCGATCTGGCCGGGCTTCGTCGATGCGATGACGGGCCTGCTGCTGGTGCTGATGTTCGTTCTGACGATATTCATGGTCGTTCAATTCGCCCTGCGCGAGACGATCACGGGGCAGGAGACCGAGCTGGATACGCTTTCGTCCGAGGTGGCGGCGCTGTCGCGCGCACTGGGGCTTGAGCAGGACCGCAGCGCGACCCTGCGCGAACGGGTCGGGGCGCTGACGACCACGCTGGAGGATGCGCGCGAGCGGCAGGACCAGCAGACGGCGCTGATCGCCTCGCTGACCGAGGCGAACGAGGCTGCCAGCGCCCGCATCGCCAGCTTTGAGGAACAGGTGGCGGGCCTTCTGGCCGAGCGGGAAACGGCGCTGGGCCGGGTGGATGACCTCGAGGCCGCGCGCGATACGCTGATCTCGGACAAGGAGGCGCTGCAACTGGCGCTGGCCGATCTGCGAGACGAGGTCGATGCGGAGGCCGAGGCGGCTCGCCTCGCCGCCGCGCAGCGCGATGCGCTGGAGGCGCTGGCCGCCGAATTGCGGGCAGAGGCCGAAGGTAGCGCGGCGCAGCTGGAGCAGACCGAAGCCGAGCTGAGTGATGCCGAGGCCGCGCGCCTTGCGCAGGCCGCTGCCGCCGAGGCACTGCGCGAGCGGCTGCAAGGCTCGCGGGCCGAGCTGACGGCCATGACCCTGGCCCTGGAAGAGCAGCGCCGCCGCGCCGAGGAGACGTTGACCTTGTTGGCTGCCGCCCGCGAGGGACGCGAGGATCTGGAGGCGCAGCTGGCCGCCGCACTGGCTGCGCGCGAGGCGGAAAATGCCGAGGCGCAGAGCCTCGCGACCGATCTGGAGACGGCAAACGGGCGCATCGACGCGCTGGAGGCCGAGCTGGCGGCGCTCAAGGCCGACCGCGCCCTGACCGAGGCGGACGTGCAGGAACAACTGACCGCCGCCCTCGCCGCCAAGCTGGCCGCCGAGAATGAGGCCGAAGAGCAGATGAGCGCCGCCGAAGAGCGTGCGGCGCTCTTGTCAGAGGCGCGCGAGCGGCTGAGCGCGCAGGAGGCCCAGACGGATGCGGCGCAGCGCGAGCAGGAATTGCTGAACCAGCAGGTGGCGGCGCTGCGCGATCAGCTGGGCCAGCTTCAGGCGCTTTTGGACGATGCGAAGGAGCGCGAGGCGGCAAGCGACGTGCAGCTGCAATCGCTGGGTCAGGATCTGAACGCGGCGCTGGCGCGGGTCGCCGCCGCCGAAAAGCGCCGCCGCGAGGCCGAGGAGGAAAAGAACCGCCTGCTCGAGGCCGAAAAGCAGGATCTGGAAAAGTATCGCTCGGATTTCTTTGGCCGTCTGCGCGACGTGCTGGGCAATCAGGAGGGCGTGCGCATTGAGGGCGACCGCTTTGTCTTTTCGTCCGAAGTGCTCTTTGCGCCGGGGCAGGCGACGCTCTCGAATTCCGGCAAGAACGAGATCGCCAAGGTGGCGGAGATCCTGCGCAACGTCGTGGACGATATCCCCGAAGAGATCGACTGGGTGATCCGCGTCGACGGGCATACCGACAACGTGCCGATCCTCGGCTCGGCCCAATTCGCCGACAATTGGGAGTTGAGCCAGGCGCGCGCCCTGTCGGTGGTGCGCTACATGATCGACTTCCTCGGGTTGCCTCCGGATCGTCTGGCGGCGAACGGCTTTGGCCAGTATCAGCCGGTCGCGGAGGGCGACAGTGCCGAGGCGCGGGCACAGAACCGGCGGATCGAGCTTAAATTTACTGAGAAGTAGGGCCGGTGTGCGCTGTGCCGTCGGCGGTGTCGATGATGGCGCCCTCGCGCAGTAATTCGGCCCTCGCGGTATAGCGGCCTTCGGGCCAAGGCGCGCGCGCCCGTTTGCCCGCGGCGCGGAAATACTGCGCCTGCGCCTTGTCGATAGGGGCCTCCTGCTCGAACACGGTCTCGCCATTTGGGCCGATGATGGTCAGGTGAAGGCTGTCGCCCTTGCGCGCGCCATAGCCATAGCCCCACGCCACCAGCGATGGCGCGTCTGTGGCCAGCGCCTCGAGTGCCGCCGTGCCCGCCTTGACCGCATCGTAATCCGGCACGCCGACCGACAGGCCAGCAGCGAGAAGACCGCCGGGCTGATAGGCCGGCAGATCGATCCAGAGCGGATCGGCCCCGGCCGCGCCGCATCCGGCCTCAGGGCGGAACGGATCGACCGTCTCGCCGTCCTTGCGCAGGCTGATATGGACATGCGGAAACTGCGTGCGCCCCGAAAGGCCAACGCGGCCCAGCGGCGCGCCGCGCTGGACGACATCGCCTTTGCGCACCATGAGGGAGCCCTTCGCCATGTGGCAATACTGCGTCTCCCAGCCGTTGCCGTGATCGATGGCCACTCCGTTTCCGCAATCGCGCCCGGCCATTTCGGCCTCCATCTCGGGGCTGAAAACGCGGTCCGCCATTCCGTCGCGCATGCCGCGCACGGTGCCGGGCGCCGCGGCGATGACATCCACACCGGCCTTCATCGCGGCAAGCGAGGGCAGGGCAAAATCGGTGCCCTTGTGGCCGTCATAGCTGAGCGCCTCGCACATGTAGTCTTGCGCGGCGGGGCCGGGATCGGCGTCAGGATATTGCTGGATGAAGCAGGTTTCGCCCAAGGCGCAATCGGCGGGCAGGCCCAGCCGAGGCGGCTCTTGGGCGCTTGCGGCGCCAGCCAGCATGGCCAGCGCCGCAAGAGTTGCGATGCGTGTCACTCGGCGGTCAGGAGCGGCGGCTTGCCTCCGCTCAGACGCGGGGTGTCGGGGCCGCTGATCTGCAGATCGATCTGCCCGTCCTTGACGCCCACCTTGACGACACCGCCCTTGGCCAGCTTGCCAAAGAGAAGCTCCTCGGCCAGAGGCTTCTTGATGTATTCCTGAATGACGCGGGCAAGGGGGCGTGCGCCCATCTTGTCGTCATAGCCTTTATCGGCCAGCCATTCAGCGGCGGGTTTGCTGAGCTCGATGGTGACGTTGCGGTCCATCAGCTGCGCTTCGAGTTGCAGCACGAACTTCTCGACCACTTGTAGGATCACCTCCTTGGGCAGCGCGCCGAACGAGATGGTCGCATCGAGGCGATTGCGGAATTCAGGCGTGAAGGTCCGCTCAATCGCCGCCGTATCCTCGCCCTCGCGGCGGTCGCGGCCAAAGCCGATGGCGGATTTCGCCAGCTCGGACGCGCCCGCATTCGAGGTCATGATCAGCACCACGTTGCGGAAATCGACCGAGCGGCCGTTGTGATCCGTCAGCGTGCCGTGGTCCATCACCTGCAAGAGGATGTTGAAGACATCCGGATGCGCCTTCTCGATCTCATCCAACAAGAGCACGCAATGCGGGTGCTGATCGACGCCATCGGTCAAAAGGCCACCCTGATCGAAGCCGACATAGCCCGGAGGCGCGCCGATGAGGCGGCTGACCGCGTGTTTCTCCATGTATTCCGACATGTCGAAGCGTATCAGCTCGACGCCCAGAGTATCGGCCAACTGCTTGGCCACTTCGGTCTTGCCCACGCCGGTAGGGCCCGCGAAGAGGTAGTTGCCGATGGGCTTTTCAGGCTCGCGCAGGCCCGCGCGGGCCAGCTTGATCGCGCTGCTGAGCGCCTCGATGGCTGCATCCTGGCCGAAGACGACACGCTTGAGCGACGTCTCCAGATCCTTGAGCACCGCCGCATCATCCTTGCTGACGTTTTTCGGCGGGATGCGGGCGATCTTGGCGACGACGGCCTCGATCTCTTTCACGCCGATGCTTTTGCGGCGCTTGGAGGCCGCAACCAGATGCTGCGCTGCGCCGGCCTCATCGATGACGTCGATGGCCTTGTCAGGCAGCTTGCGGTCGTTGATGTAGCGTGAGGCCAGATCGACGGCAGTCTTGATCGCATCATTGGTGTATTTGACGCTGTGATGCTCCTCGAAATAGGGCTTGAGGCCCTTGAGGATCTTGATCGTGTCATCGACCGAGGGCTCGGCTACGTCGATCTTCTGGAAACGGCGGGCTAGCGCGCGGTCCTTCTCAAAGTGCTGGCGGAACTCCTTGTAGGTGGTGGAGCCCATGCAGCGCAGCTTGCCGCCCTGCAGCGCGGGTTTCAGCAGGTTCGACGCATCCATCGCGCCGCCCGAGGTGGCGCCCGCACCGATCACGGTGTGAATCTCGTCGATGAAAAGAACCGCGTCGGGATGGTTTTCCAATTCGGTCACCACGGCCTTCAGCCGCTCTTCAAAATCGCCACGATAGCGGGTGCCGGCCAGAAGCGCGCCCATGTCCAGCGAATAAATCGTGGTTTTCGACAGGATTTCGGGGGTCTGGCCCTGCACGATCTTGTAGGCCAGCCCTTCGGCAATCGCGGTCTTGCCCACGCCGGGATCGCCGACGAGGATCGGGTTGTTTTTGCGCCGGCGGCACAGAACCTGGATGCAGCGCTCGACCTCATCGGCGCGGCCGATCAGCGGATCGACATCGCCGGTGCGCGATTTCTCGTTCAGATCGACGCAATATTTGGCCAGGGCAGACTCGCCCGGCTCGACGGCGCTCGAGTCCTGCGTGCTTCCTTGGGTCTCCTCATCGGCACCCTGCACGGGCCGCGCCTCGCCAAAGGCGGGGTCCTTGGCGACGCCGTGGGCGATGAAGTTGACCGCGTCATAGCGGGTCATGTCCTGCTCCTGCAGGAAGTAGGCCGCGTTCGACTCGCGCTCGGCAAAGATGGCGACCAGCACGTTGGCGCCGGTCACTTCGGTGCGGCCCGAGGATTGCACATGGATCGCGGCGCGCTGGATCACGCGCTGAAACGCGGCTGTGGGAACCGCCTCGGAGCCTTCGATGTCGGTGACGAGGTTCGAGAGCTCATCATCGATGAACTCGACGAGGGTGGTGCGCAACTCTTCGGAATCGACGCTGCATGCCTTGAGCACGCGGTTGGCGTCAGGCTCGTCCACGAGGGCGAGCAGGAGGTGTTCGAGTGTGGCGAATTCGTGCTGGCGTGCGTTGGCCAGCGCCAGTGCGGCGTGAATTGCCTGTTCCAGTGTGGTCGAGAATGAAGGCACGTGTTGGTGCTCCTTCTTGTCTGGTGCGGCGGTGTGCCGGCAACCTTGGCCTGATATTCTTAAAGTTTGGTCGATATCGGCCACGCTTCAAGGTTTTATTTGCACTAGCCGCTCACTTTTCCGCAACAATGTGGCTATGTGCTGTTTTTGGCGGCGGGTTCAGAAGGCGTCCTTGCGCTTGCGGATTTCGGCAAAGACGGCGGCGTCGGGCGCGTCCTGCAGGCCCAGATGCGCCCGGATGTCCGGGTCTGCGGCGCGCAGAAACGGGTTAGTGGCCAATTCCTCGGCCAAGGTTGAGGGAATGGTGGGCCGGCCCTCGGAACGGGCCGTCTCTATCTGTGATGCGCGGGATATAAGATCGGAATTGCCGGGATCAACACTCAGCGCGAATTTGGCGTTGCTCGCGGTATATTCATGGCCCGAATAAACCAGCGTCTCAGGCGGCAGGGCCATCAGCTTGCTCAGCGAAGACCACATTTGCTCGGCCGTGCCCTCGAAGAGACGGCCACATCCCAGCGCCATCAGGCTGTCCGCGGTGAATACCGCGCGGCTGTCAGGGAAGTGGGCGGCGATATGGCCAACGGTATGGCCGCTGACATCCAGAACATGGCCCGTCTGCGCGCCGATGGTGATTTCGTCGCCTTCGGCCACGGCGATATCAAGGGCGGGCAGGCGATGCGCATCGGCGCGCGCGCCGATCACGTCGGCAGGGTGGCTCGCCAGCAGATCGCCCAGCCCCTGAACATGGTCGGCGTGATGGTGCGTGAGCAGAACATGGCTCAGCGTCCAGCCACGCGCCGCCAAGGCATCCTTGACCGGCCCGGCCTCGGGCACATCGACGCAGAGGGTTTTCCCGGTGCCGGGATCATGCGCCAGAAAGGCGTAATTGTCTGACAGGCAGGGGATCGTGATGATTTCAAATGGCATCTGTCGCACCTCGCGGTCTTGGGGGCCCGGCACGGCAGGCCGGGCGGCGGGCCTATCAGCGGTTTTCCCGGCTCGCATCATAAGCTAGGCTCCAGCGTGACGGATCAAGGGCGCGACCGCAATGCATGTCGACGTGCAGGAGTTACGGAATTTCTATTATCGCAGCACGCTGGGGCGCGCCGTGCAGAAAACCGTGCGCGCCGAGATCGCCGCCGTCTGGCCCGAGGCCAAGGGGCAAACTGTGCTCGGCTTCGGTTTTGCCGTGCCGTTCCTGCGGCCCTACCTTGCCGATGCGCGGCGTGTGATCGCGCTGATGCCGGGGCCCCAAGGGGTGATCGCTTGGCCGCAGCGGATGCCCAACATCTCGGTCCTGTGCGAAGAAACGCTCTGGCCCATCGAGACGGGCCATGTCGACAAGCTGTTGGTGATGCATGGACTGGAGGCGAGCGAGCGACCCGCCGATCTGTTGGACGAATGTTGGCGCGTGTTGGGGCCGGGGGGATCGGCGCTCTTTGTGGTGCCGAACCGGGCGGGCCTCTGGTCGCGCAGCGATCGCACGCCTTTCGGCTCGGGGCGGCCCTATAGCCAGACCCAGCTGGAGACGCTGCTGAAATCCCACAGCTTCCTGCCCGAGCGGCACCTGACCACGCTATACCAGCCGCCCAGCACGCGCCGGTTCTGGCGCAAGACCGCAGGCATGTGGGAGCGTCTGGGCGGTCATCTGTCGGTCATTGCCGCGGGCGGCGTTCTGATGGTCGAGGCGACGAAAAGGGTGCAGGCGCCGCGCGGGCCGGGCCTGAAAGTGCGCGCGCGCAGTCCGCTGGGCGCGCTGGCGCCCAAGCCAAACCCGGTGGCCGGACAGGTCTAGCCGTGCGCGCTGCACAGATTTTCTGCTGGTATCAAGGGTCGCCGCAAGAGGGCGCGAGGCCCGCCACCTCCGCTTTGCCGTGGTTAGCGCAAACAGCGATGCGCCGGATTCGCCACCCGCGTCGCAAAATGCGCCATTTCGACGGCTATTTTTTCTGCCAAAGCGCCGCATGCTGTCTATCCTCTTGAATTCACGAGGTTTTGATGCGGGCGCACCAAAACCATAGCAACTTGCGAGGTGGCGAAGGCTCTGCTAGACCCACGCCGGATTACAATGATAAGAGTGCTGAGTGCTCGCCAACGCCCCCTCAGACGCAAACCCGCGTCTGTCGCTGGGGCCTAATTGTCGAAAGGGTGGACGTGTCCGAACCAGCTTCGATTTCCTCGGGTATCGCTGAACGCTATGCGACCGCGATCTTCGAGATCGCGCAAGACAACAACCGACTGGGCAAGCTGGAGACCGGCGTCGATCAGCTGGCCGAGGCTCTGGATGCCAGCGCCGATCTGCGTGACATGATCAGCAGCCCCATCATCAGCCGCAGCGAGCAGGAAAAGGCCATTACCGCCATTTCCGAACATCTCAAGCTGACGCCGGCGCTGTCGCGCGGGCTGGCCCTGATGGCGCAGAAGCGCCGCCTTTTCGCCGTGCCCCAGGTGGTCGTGCAGCTGCGCGCGATGATCGCGGACCACAAGGGTGAAGTGCAGGCCGACGTCACCAGCGCCAAGGCGCTGACCAAGGCGCAGTCGGACAAGCTGGCCAAGACGCTCAAGTCCAATGTCGGCAAGGACGTCAAGATCAATGCGACCGTTGATGAAAGCCTCATCGGCGGTCTTATCGTCAAGGTGGGCTCGAAGATGATCGACACGTCGATCCGCTCCAAGCTTGCATCGCTCCAGAATTCAATGAAAGAGGTCGGATAAATGGGTATCCAAGCGGCAGAGATTTCTGCAATCCTGAAGGACCAGATCAAGAATTTCGGCCAGGAGGCCGAGGTGGCCGAAGTTGGCCGGGTTCTGTCTGTCGGTGACGGCATCGCCCGCGTGCATGGCCTGGACAATGTCCAGGCCGGTGAGCTGGTCGAATTCCCCGGCTCGATCATGGGCATGGCGCTGAACCTCGAGGCCGACAACGTCGGTATCGTGATCTTCGGCTCGGACCGGGACATCAAGGAAGGCGATACCGTCAAGCGCACCAAATCCATCGTGGACGTGCCGATCGGTGATGCGCTGTTGGGCCGCGTCGTTGACGGCCTTGGCAATCCGCTGGACGGCAAGGGCCCCATCGAGACCAAGGAGCGCGGCCTGGCCGACGTGAAGGCGCCGGGCATCATCCCGCGTAAATCCGTGCACGAGCCCATGGCGACCGGCCTCAAGGCCGTCGACAGCATGATCCCCGTTGGCCGTGGCCAGCGCGAGCTGATCATCGGCGACCGCCAGACCGGCAAGACCGCCATCGCGCTCGACACGATGCTGAACCAGAAGTCGATCAACGACGCCGCTGGCGATGACGAGAGCAAGAAGCTCTATTGCGTCTATGTCGCCATCGGCCAGAAGCGCTCGACCGTGGCGCAGCTGGTGAAGAAGCTGGAAGAGACCGGCGCGATCGACTATTCGATCGTCGTCGCCGCGACCGCCTCGGACCCCGCGCCGATGCAGTTCCTCGCGCCCTATTCGGCGACCGCGATGGCCGAGCATTTCCGCGACAATGGCCGTCACGCCCTGATCGTCTATGATGACCTGTCCAAACAGGCCGTGGCCTACCGCCAGATGTCGCTGCTGCTGCGCCGTCCGCCCGGCCGCGAAGCCTATCCCGGCGACGTTTTCTACCTTCACTCTCGCCTGCTCGAGCGTTCGGCCAAGCTGAACGAAGACAATGGCGGCGGTTCGCTGACGGCTCTGCCGATCATCGAAACGCAGGGCGGTGACGTGTCGGCCTTTATTCCGACCAACGTGATTTCGATCACCGACGGCCAGATCTTCCTTGAAACCGAGCTGTTCTACCAGGGCATCCGCCCCGCCGTGAACACCGGTCTGTCGGTCAGCCGCGTGGGCTCGTCCGCTCAGACCAATGCGATGAAATCCGTCGCAGGCCCGGTCAAGCTGGAGCTGGCGCAGTACCGCGAAATGGCGGCCTTCGCCCAGTTCGGCTCGGACCTCGATGCCGCCACCCAGCAGCTGCTGAACCGTGGTGCGCGCCTGACCGAGCTGATGAAGCAGCCGCAGTATTCGCCGCTGACAAACGCCGAGATCGTCTGCGTCATCTACGCAGGCACCAAGGGCTATCTGGACAAGATCGCGGTCAAGGAAGTGGGCCGCTTCGAGGCGGGCTTGCTCAAGCATCTGCGTGGCAAGCATTCCGACCTGCTGGACTGGATCACCAAGGAGGACCCCAAAATCAAGGGGGATGCCGAGGACAAGATCAAGGCTGCGCTCGACGAATTTGCCGCCGACTTCGCTTAATTAAGGGAAAGGACGCAAGGCAATGCCAAGCCTCAAGGACCTTAAGAACAGGATCGAGTCGGTCAAATCGACCCGCAAGATCACCAAGGCCATGCAGATGGTCGCCGCGGCGAAACTTCGCCGCGCGCAGGACGCCGCCGAGCAGGCGCGCCCCTATACCGAGCGTTTCAACGCCGTTATGGGGCGCCTCGCGGCATCGGTCGGCAAATCGGAAGGTGCACCCCGTCTGCTGAGCGGCACGGGGCAGGACCAGACGTATCTGCTGATCGTGATGACGGCCGAGCGCGGGCTTTGCGGTGGCTTTAACGCCAACATCGCCAAGCTGGCCAAGCAGGAAGCGTCCAAGCTGATCGCCGAGGGAAAGACCGTCAAGATCATGACCGTCGGCAAGAAGGGCCGCGACGCGATGCGCCGCGACTACGGCAAGTACTTCGTGCATCATGTCGATTTCAGCGACGTCAAGCGCATCAGCTATGCCGATGCGCAGGGCGTGGCGACCGAGGTGCTGAACCGTTTCGACGAAGGCGATTTCGACGTGGCCAAGATCTATTTCTCGGAGTTCGAGAACGTGGTCACGCAGATTCCGACCGCGCAGCAGATCATCCCGGCCGATTTCGACGCGCCCGAGGAAGAAGATGCGGGCGCCTTCTACGACTACGAGCCGGACGAGTCTGCCATCCTGGCCGATCTTCTGCCGCGCGGCGTGGCCACGGCGATCTTTGCCGCTCTGCTGGAAAACGGGGCGTCCGAGCAGGGTGCGCGCATGTCCGCGATGGACAACGCCACCCGCAACGCAGGCGAGATGATCGACAAGCTGACCATCGAGTA
The DNA here is from genome assembly GCF_043355935.2 of Roseovarius roseus. Classification (NCBI taxonomy): domain Bacteria; kingdom Pseudomonadati; phylum Pseudomonadota; class Alphaproteobacteria; order Rhodobacterales; family Roseobacteraceae; genus Roseovarius; species Roseovarius roseus. The sequence continues at coordinate 70,413 of NZ_JBHFPE020000012.1, forward strand.
TAACCGCTCGCGTCAGGCCGTGATCACGAACGAGCTGATTGAAATCATTTCGGGCGCGGAAGCGCTCTAGAACACGAACCGGAGACAGCAAACATGGCAAACGCAAAAGGCAAAATCACTCAGGTGATCGGCGCCGTGGTCGACGTTCAGTTTGGCGACCACCTGCCCGAGATTCTGAACGCGCTGACCACCGACAACAACGGCAAGCGCCTCGTTCTGGAGGTTGCACAGCACCTCGGCGAGAACACCGTGCGCACCATCGCGATGGACGCGACCGAAGGTCTGGTCCGTGGCCAGGAAGTGACCGACACTGACGGCCCGATCACGATCCCCGTGGGCAACGCCACGCTGGGCCGCATCATGAACGTCGTGGGCGAGGCCGTGGACGAAGGCGGCGACGTGTCGCGCGAGGAAACCCGCTCGATCCACAACGACGCGCCTCCCTTCGCGGACCAGTCGACCGAGTCGACCGTTCTGGTCACCGGCATCAAGGTCGTCGACCTGCTGGCGCCCTATGCCAAGGGTGGCAAGATCGGCCTCTTCGGCGGTGCCGGCGTGGGCAAGACGGTTCTGATCATGGAACTGATCAACAACATCGCCAAGGTACACTCGGGCTTCTCCGTCTTCGCCGGTGTGGGCGAGCGGACGCGTGAGGGTAACGACCTTTATCACGAGATGATCGAATCGGGCGTTATCGTCCCCGACAACCTCGAAGAGTCCAAGGTGGCGCTGGTCTACGGCCAGATGAACGAGCCCCCGGGCGCGCGTATGCGCGTCGCCCTGACGGGCCTCACGCTGGCCGAGCAGTTCCGGGACCAGTCGGGCACGGACGTCCTGTTCTTCGTCGACAACATTTTCCGCTTCACGCAGGCAGGCTCCGAGGTGTCGGCGCTTCTGGGCCGTATTCCTTCGGCCGTGGGCTACCAGCCGACGCTGGCAACCGACATGGGCCAGATGCAGGAACGCATCACCTCGACCAACAAGGGCTCGATCACGTCCGTGCAGGCCGTCTACGTTCCCGCGGACGACCTTACCGACCCCGCGCCTGCGACTTCGTTCGCGCACCTCGATGCCACGACCGTTCTGTCGCGCGCCATCTCCGAGCTGGGCATCTACCCCGCCGTGGACCCGCTCGACTCGACGTCGCGCCTGATGGACCCCTCGGTCGTCGGCGAAGAGCATTACCAGGTGGCCCGCGACGTCCAGGGCATCCTTCAGCGCTACAAGTCGCTGCAGGACATCATCGCGATCCTCGGCATGGACGAGCTGAGCGAAGAGGACAAGCTGACCGTGGCGCGCGCGCGCAAGATCCAGCGTTTCCTCAGCCAGCCCTTTGACGTCGCCAAGGTCTTTACCGGCTCGGACGGTGTTCAGGTTCCGCTGGAAGAGACGATTTCGTCCTTCAAGGCAGTTGTCGCCGGTGAGTACGATCACCTGCCCGAAGGTGCCTTCTACATGGTGGGCGGCATCGAGGACGTGAAGGCCAAGGCCGAGCGTATGGCATCCGACGCCGCATAATGCATCTGCCGGACCGCCCCTCGCTTTATGGCATGGGCGGTCCGGCGCATCCGCAAATGAAGGAGGCCACCCATGGCTGACACAGTGCAATTCGATCTGGTATCGCCCGAGCGCCTTCTGACATCCGTGCAGGCGCGCGAGGTGCAGATTCCCGGCGCAGAGGGCGATCTGACGGCCATGGCCGACCACTCGCCGCTCATCACCACGCTGCGCCCCGGCATCGTGCGCGTCACCTCCTCCGAGGGCGAGCAGGAATATGCCGTGACCGGCGGCTTTGCCGAGATCAACGGCGACAGTGTTTCCGTCTTGGCCGAGCAGGCGATCCCGCGCGCCGACATGACCCAAGAGCATTTCAAAGGCCTCGTCGACGATGCGAAGGAGCGTCTGGAAAAGACCCGCGAGACCTTCAAGAACGAGCCGGGCCCCGTCGATGATGCTGCCAAGCTTTTGTCGGACATGGTCGCCATGGGCGAGCATATGGGCCTCAGCGCCTACTGATATCGCCGGTTCAGGCAAATGATTCAGGGGCCTGCATCTTGCGGGCCCTTTTTTTATCGTGGATCATAGTTTCGCCGGAATGCGCCTCTAGAGCGGACGCGGCGGGTAACGGTCAAAGCTTGTATGAAACGCATCGACACGAAACTCATGGGGATCGATCAGGGCGAGACTGTCCTTTTCTCGGAGTTCGAGAAGGGCGGCGCCATGTGGACTGGTGAGGGCGAGCGCACGCGCCGCCATTCGGTCCGTTTCACCGAGCGGTTTCGCAACCTGCCCGCGGTGCATTGCGCCCTGTCCATGTGGGATATCGACAGCGGCACCAATGCCCGGGTCGAAGTCAGCGCCGAGAAGATCACCGAGGACGGTTTCGAGGTGGTGTTCCGCACCTGGGCCGACACCCATATCGCCCGTGCGCGCGTGCGGTGGATGGCCATCGGAGAGGTCTATCACGAGGACGACTGGGATATCTATTGAGCCCGGCTGATGCTGCTTCGGGGCTGCCGAAAACGGATCAGTTGCCGAACTGGCCCTCATAGACCGGCTCCAGTGTCGGCGTCTCGAAGAGTGACGACACCGACGTTCCGTTCCAGATGTTCAGGATCGCTTGGGCAAAGACCGGTGCGGTCGGAATGATCCGGATATTGGGCGTGTTGCGGACGGCCTCGGTCGGAGCGATCGTGTCGGTTATGACCATGGATTTCAGCACCGAATTGGTAATCCGCTCGACCGCGGGGCCGGACATGACACCGTGCGTCGTGTAAGCATGCACCTCGGAGGCGCCGTTTTCCATCAGCACTTCGGCCGCCTTGCAGAGGGTGCCGGCGGTGTCGCACATGTCGTCGACGATGATGCATTTCTTGCCGGTGACGTCGCCGATGATGGTCATCTCGGCCACTTCGCCCGCTTTTTCGCGGCGCTTGTCGACGATGCTGAGCGGCGCGGTGATCCGCTTGGCCAACTCGCGCGCGCGGGCGACGCCGCCCACATCAGGCGAGACGATCATCACGTCATCCATGCTGCCCTTGAACTGCTTCATGATGTCGAGCGCAAAGACCGGCGAGGCATAGAGGTTGTCGACCGGGATGTCGAAGAAGCCCTGTATCTGCGCCGCGTGCAGGTCCATCGTCAGCACTCGCTCGATCCCGGCCTCGACCAGCATATTGGCGACCAGCTTGGCCGAGATGGGCGTGCGTGCCTTCGAGCGGCGATCCTGCCGTGCGTAGCCGAAATAAGGTATGACGGCGGTGATGCGCGCCGCCGAGGACCGGCGCAGCGCGTCGGCCATGATCAGAAGCTCCATCAGGTTGTCATTCGCGGGGTTCGAGGTGGGCTGGATGACAAACATGTCCTCGCCGCGCACGTTCTCGAAAACCTCGACAAAGATCTCGCCATCGTTGAACCGCTCGACCCGCGCGTCGACGAGGCCGACATTGACGCCCCGGTGCATCGACATGCGCCGCGCGATGGCTGTGGCCAGCGGCATGTTGGCATTGCCCGAGATCAGTTTCGGCTCTGACGTGGATGACATGGCTGGAGTCCCCTGGATGGCTGGAGCGGCGGAGGCCGTTGACGGATTCGCCGCGTTGACACCGCTTAGCATGGGCGTAGGGTCTGGCAAAGCTGCCGAAGCCGCGAGGGAGACGAAAACATGGCCGTTGCTGCATCTTTTTGCATAGATCGCCGCGGGGGCCGTGTCTGAGATGCCGCGCGGCACGTTTGGCGGCTTTCCCACCTATTGGACGTCGTTCGGGCAGGGGCCCCGTCAGGCGCTGATGATTCATTGCAGCCTTGGCGAAACCGCGATCTGGGGCGGCATGGCGCGTGAGTTGTCGGGGGCGCTGACCATGACGGCCTTCGATCTGCCCGGTCACGGGCGCAGTGATGACTGGGATGCGCGCGGCGAGATGAGCGAGGTCTGCGCGGGTATCGCGGCGGATTTCGCACGGCGCGACGCGCCGATGGACGTGATCGGGCACAGCTTCGGCGGGGTTGTCGGGCTGAGGCTGGCGATGAAGCACCCCGATCTGGTGCGCAGCCTCGTGATGATCGAGCCGGTGTTTTTCGCCGCTGCCCTGCAGGCCCGGGCCGAGGGCGCGTCAAGCGACGTGCAGGAAATGAAGGGTTTCCAGGCGGGGATGGTGGCGGGCGATCTGGCGATGGCAGCGCAAGGGTTCATAGGCGCCTGGGGTGGCGGTCGGCCTTGGGGGAGTTTCGCGCCCGAGGCCCAGACCCGAATGGCCTCTCAGATGCCGCTGATCGCGGCGGCAGGCCCCGCGCTTGTGGACGATGTCGGCGGGCTTCTGGCCCCCGGCGCGCTGGAGGGTGTCGATATTCCCGTGCTGCTGCTGGAAGGCAGCGAGGCGCCCGCCATCATTCCGAGCATCAACGAGGCGCTGGCCGCCCGTCTGCCCCACGCCCGGCGCGGCGTGATCGGCGGGGCCGGGCATATGTCCGTGGCCACGCATCCCGCGCAGGTCAGCGCCGAGGTGCTCCGGTTCCTGCGCGAGGTGTGAGGGGCTCAGTCCCTGGCCAGCGCCAGAAACTCGTCGATCAGCTCATGCGTCATCGACCAGTCGCAGACGAGGCGCATCATAATGCGCTCGTCCGGGTCGCCCTCCAGATCGCCCCAGAGGCCATAGACCGCGCCGCCGGCCTTCAGTCGCTGGTGATCGCGGCGGGGCAGGGTGGCGAAGATCATGTTCGCCTCGGGCTCTTCGACGAACTCGAGGCCCGGCATATCGCGCAGTCCCGCCGCCAGACGTGCCGCGTTGGCGTTGGCCGCGCGCGCGGCCTCCAGCCAGACACCGTCCGTGAGATACCCCTGCATCTGCGCGGAAAGGTAGCGGTGCTTGGAGAAAAGATGCGCGCCGCGCTTGCGCCGCAGCTCGAATTCCCAGGCATGGGACGGATCGAAGAAGATCACCGCCTCGACCCCTGCGCAGCCGTTTTTCGTGCCCCCAAGGCTGAGCGCGTTGATGCCCGACTGCCATGTCATTTCGGCGGGCGTGCAATCGAGTGCGGCGAGCGCATTGGCGAACCGCGCGCCATCCATGAAGGTGGGCAGGCCATACTCCTGCGCGACGCCCGTCAGCGCGCGCAGCTCGTCCAGCGTGTAAAGCCGCCCCATTTCGGTGGCTTGCGTCAATTGCAATGGCCCACGCTGCGAGGTATGCACATCTCCCTTGGTCCAGCCCTCGATGCGGGTGCGCAGCTGATCGGGGCTCATCTTGTCGCCGTCGCTCACAAGGCTCAGCTTGGCGCCGCCGGTGTAGAATTCGGGCGCGTGGCATTCATCGACATTGATATGCGCCAGCGGCGTGCAGAAAACCGCATCCCACGGTTTCGCCATCGTGGCCAGCGCCAGCGCATTGGCCGCCGTGCCGGTGGCGACCAGATAGACCGCCGCCTCGGGCGCCTCAAAAAGCTCGCGGATCTGGTCCCGCACACCATCCATGATGGACTCCGCGCCATAGCTGGGGTGATACCCGGTATCGGCAGCCACCATCGCCTGCGCCACCGCAGGATGCATCGGTCCGGTGTTGTCAGAGGCAAAATACATCAGGTCGGCTCCTCGATAATATGATCTTCCCAGTCGTCTTCGTCGATTTCGAATTCGGGCACCGTGCGGCTTTGCATCGATACGCCCGCGTCATGCACAGATTGCGGATCGCCCGAGATCAGCGGATGCCAGTCATAGAGCTTCTTGCCCTGCCACAGCAGCTTGTAGGCGCATGTTTCGGGCATCCAGTAGAGGTTGGCGTCCATGTTCGTCGGCTTCAGTACGATGCATTCGGGCACGAACTGGTGGCGGATCGGGTATTGCGCGCATTGGCAGGTGGTATCGTCGAACAGGCGGCAGGCGACGCGGGTCATCACGACCTCGCCGGTATCCTCATCCTCCAGCTTGTTCATGCAGCATTTGCCGCAGCCATCGCAAAGCGCCTCCCATTCGGGGCGCGTCATGCGGGTGAGGGGGGTGTCCTCCCAGTAGCGGGGTCGCAGCGGGGCGCTCATAACGCGTCCAGCAGATCGCGCGCGCGGGCGCAATCGGCATCCATCTGGGCGATGAAGGCCTCAAGACTGTCGAATTTTTCCTCGGGGCGCAGATAGTCGACCAGCGCGATGGACAGGTCCGCGCCGTAAAGATCGCCGGAGAAGTCGAAGAGGAACGTTTCCAGATTGGCCTGCTCGCCGTCGAACATCGGGCGCACACCCAGCGAGGCGGCACCGTGGTAGAGGCCCTCATGCGGACCGTTCAGCACGTCGACCAGCACCGCATAGACTCCGAAGCGCGGCGGGTGCAGCCCCTCGATCGACATGTTGGCGGTGGGGTAGCCCAGCTCGCGGCCGCGTTTGTGCCCGCCGATAACCGTGCCCTCGATCCGGTGCCAGTGGCCCAGCATCGCGGCGGCGTCGCGCGGGCGTCCCTCGCCCAGCGCGGTGCGGATCGCGGTCGAGCTGACCGCGCCGTCAGAGCCGGCGACCAGATCCGACAGGGTCACGTCAAACCCCATCTCGGCGCCGAAATCCTTCAGCATATCCGCCGTGCCCGCGCGTCCCTTGCCAAAGCAGAAATCGCGGCCCACCACCACATGGGCAAGGCCGAGGCCGTCAGCGATCACCTCCTGCGCGAAGGCGCGGGGGCTGAGCGCGGCCATGTCCGCATCGAAGGGCAGCTCGAACAGCGTCTCGACGCCCAGCTTGGCCAGCCGATTGGCGCGCGCGCCGGAATTCATCAGGCGAAAGGGCGGCGCGTCCGGTGCAAAATATTCGCGCGGGTGCGGAGTAAAGGTGACGACTCCCAAGGGGGCGCCCCCGGCATCGCGCGCAAGGTCGATCACCGCCTGGTGGCCCAGATGTACACCATCGAAATTGCCGATCGGGGCGCTGGCGCCCTTGGCCGTGGCCGGGACGGCCTTGTAATCACGGTAAATACGCATGGGTGAGGGGTAGCGCGCCCCATGCGCCTGCGCAAGCGGGGATGCGATCTGCCGTGCGCGCTAGTCGAACTTGCGCGACGGCGCCATCACGGTCGCCTCGCCGATCAGCACCTTCTTGCCATCCACCATGCAGCGGCAATCGAGGCCGACGCGCCGCTTGGCATGGTCGATCGAGATCACCTCGACTTCGGCTGTCACCATGTCGCCGGGACGCACGGGCGCGAGGAATTTCAGCGATTGGCCCATATAGACAGTGCCATGGCCGGGTAGCTGCTCGCCAATGACGGCCGAGATGAGGCCAGCGGTCAGCATTCCATGCGCGATACGCCCCTCGAAAATTGTGTCGCGCGCATAGTCATCGTCCATATGCACCGGGTTCCGGTCGGTCGAGACCTCGGCGAACATCTCGATATCGCGGTCGGTGACGACCTTTCGCAGGTGGCGCGTCATGCCCATTTCGATATCTTCGATGCAGATCGTGCCGCGCGGCATATTGTCCAACATTTGGCCCTCCGGGATCGTCGGCTGGGTAACTTTAGGACGCATATGCGCCCAAGATTGGAACTTTATTACTTCGCAGGCGCAGAAAATCAACCCTTAATCTGGGTTTTCTACCATCGCTCCCGGCACCGCGCGCTCAGCGTAAATGGCTGATCGTGTAGGTCGGGCTGGCCTGCTCACGTGCGAGAAATGCCTCCAACTTGTCCTTGTCGAGACCGTCATCCCCACTCGTCTCGGCCGCCGCCAAGCCACCGGTGATAAAGAGCGAATCGAAATTCTCGCCCATGGCGCCGGCGATATCGGTGCCGATACCGTCGCCGATGGCGAGGATGCCCAGATCGCCCACATCCTTGCCAATCGCCGCGAGGCGGCGGCGGGCGAGGTCATAAATCGGCGGGTGCGGCTTGCCGAAATAAAGGCTCTCGCCGCCCATTTCGGTGTAGAGCCGCGCCAGAGCGCCCGCGCACCACTCGCGCACGTCGCCGCGGTCGACGACGATATCGGGATTCGCGCAGAGCAGCTTCAGCCCCTTTTGCTTGGCATAGAGAAAGTCGGGCCGGTTCACGGCCGGGTCGGCCAACGGATCGAACGGGCCGCAGCAGACGATGCCGGTGGCCTCCTCCAGAGGCACGCGGCTGATCTCCACCGGGTCCTCGATTACCTCCATCGGCTCGAAAAATCCGAAGTCGCGCTCGGGCTCGCCCATGAAATAGACCTTGTCCCCCACCACACTGCGGAACATGGCCGCGCGGGCCGAGTCGCCGGAGGTGGCGATGGCGTCATACGCATCCTCGGGCACGCCGAATTCGTGCAACTGTGCCGCCACGCCCTTGCGGGGTTTCGGCGAATTGGTGACCAGCACCACCGTCCCGCCGCCTGCGCGGTACGTCTGCATGGCCTTGATCGCCTCAGGAAAGGCCGTCACGCCGTTATGCAGGCAGCCCCACAGATCGACAAAAAGCGCGTCATAGCGGCTGGACACTTCGGCGAGCGATTGGATGATCTGGGTCATGGCTGTCTCCTGTGCGGGGTCTGCGTGCAGATATGGCAGGCAGTCGCCCGCATGGCCAGAGCGGATGGGGTTGCGGCGCCATCAGGTGCACGGCAGATTGGCGTGTGAAAGGCAGGGCAGCATGCACGGCAACGCACCTCACGATCACGACCACGGCGATGGCGGGCACGACCATTCGCATATCCCGAAGAACGAGACCAAGATCGCCATCGCCGCCGCGCTGACCGGCACCTTCATGCTGGCCGAGGTGATCGGCGGAGTCATTTCCGGCTCGCTGGCGCTGATCGCGGATGCGGGGCATATGCTGACCGATTTCGCGTCGCTCATGCTGGCCTGGCTTGGATTTCGGCTGGCGCGGCGCCCGGCGGACTGGAAGCGGACCTACGGGTTTGACCGATTCTCGGTACTGGCGGCCTTCGTCAACGGGATGTCCCTTTTCGTCGTGGCGGCCTGGATCCTGTGGGAGGCGGTGCAGCGGCTGAACGATCCGCAGGAGGTGCTGGGCGGGGTGATGCTGTGGATCGCGCTGGGCGGTCTGGTGGTGAATGTCGGGGCCTTCTGGGTGCTGACCAGCGGCGGTAGGGGCGAGAATCTGAACGTGCGCGCGGCCGCGCTGCATGTCATGGGCGATCTCTTGGGCTCGGTCGCGGCGCTGGTGGCGGCGCTGGTCATCATCTGGACCGGCTGGACCCCGATCGACCCGATCCTGTCGGTGCTGGTGGCGGTCATCATCCTGCGCTCGGCCCTCGCGGTGGTACGGCAAAGCGGGCATATCCTGCTGGAGGGTGCGCCCGACGGGTTTGACCGGCGTGAGGTGGCACGCACGCTGCGTGAGAGTGTGCCGGGCCTGAGCGAGGTCAGCCACGTCCATGCCTGGTCAGTCACGCAGGAGCGGCCCATGGTAACGATGAAGATTTCGCTGGGGGCGGGCACCGAAAGCGCCGCCGTTAAATCGGCCATCCGCGAGAGGCTGCAAGAGCATTACGGCATCGGCCACGTGACCATCGAGGTCGAAGATGTGAGGGGTCAGCCTGCCGTATAAAGCGCCGCGGTAAAAAGCAGCAAAAGCGCCCAGGCCCATGCCAGTCCGATGATGTTGAGGGTGCGGGCAAAAGGCTGTTTGCGCGTCTTGTGGCGCAGGCGCCGCTGCGCCAGCTTGGCGGCGGGCCAGCCGCCGATCAGCGCCAGGGTCAGCAGCCTTTTCTCGGGCGTGCGCCATGCACGCGCTTCCGAGCGCCGCTTGTCCCCGCGAAAGGCGAGGTAGGTCACGGCATTGACGGCAAGGAAATAGCCACCCAGCGCCGCCGGGTGGCTGAGGTCCAGCATGCGTTACAGCTTGAGGTTCGGGATGATCTGTTTCTTGCGGCTCATCACGCCGGGCAGGACCACGGTGTCGCCCTCGACCGTGGCGTCGAATGATCTCTCGGCCAGGCCCTTGACCAAGTCGTTGGGCACCAGCAGCGTGGCTTCCTCGTTCAGGATATCGACGACGAAAAGCAGGACCTGATCGACACCATCCTCGGCGGCGACGGTTTCCATCGAGGCCATCAGGCTGTCTTTCCGGTCAAGCACCACTTTCGGTGCGGTCGTCTCGAGAACCGAGACGCGGAATTTCTTGTTCGGCAGCTCGAATTCCTTGCTGTCCATGCGCAGGAGTTCGGCGTCGGAGAAGGCCGAGACATCGGATTTTGCAGCGAACATCTGAGCGGCGTAATCACCGATATCGACGTTCAGATCCTTGGCCAGCTCATGGGCGATGGCCTCGTCCTCCTGAGTGGTGGTCGGGCTGCGGAATTCCAGCGTGTCGCTGAGGATGCAGGACAGCATCGCGCCCTTCACGCCCTCGGGCATCTGGGCCATGTCCTTGCCGATTATTTTCCACATGAGGGTGGCGGTGCAGGCCAACGGCTCGATCCGGATCTCCAGCGGGCCGCGCGTTTCCAGCCCGCCGACGAGGCGGTGGTGGTCGATGATGCTGCGGATATCGGCGCTGTTGATGGATTTGGGCAGTTCGGCCGGGTTGTTCGTGTCGACGATGACAACGGGCTGATCGGCCTCGACATCCTCGATGATCTCGGGCGTGTCGAGGTTCCAGCGCTTCAGCATGAAGGCCGCCTCGGTGTTGGGCTGACCCAGCAGCACTGGCTTGGCGTCCTCGCCCTTGATCTCGTTCAGGTACCACGCCCAGATGATGGGCGATCCGGTGCTGTCGGTGTCGGGGGAGGTATGGCCGAAAACGAGGGTTGTCATGGGCTGCGGTCCTTGGGCTGAGCGTTGCATTTTACGCGCCTTATAAGCGCCGCATCCGGGCTTGTCACGGGGGCCATCGGCGGCCAAACATGTCGGATATGATCAAAGCCGCCGAAACCGACCTGTATCCGCCCGTCAAGGCGTGGCTGTGCGCACAGGGCTATGACGTCAAGGGTGAGGTCGGCGCGGCGGATGTCGTGGCACAAAAGGGCGCCGAGATGCTGATCGTGGAGCTCAAGCTGGGCTTTTCGTTGGTCCTCTTGCAACAGGCCGTGGCCCGGCAGGCGCTGTGCGATGCGGTCTACGTCGCGGTGCCGCGCTGGCGCGGCAAGGCGGGTTGGAAAGCGTTCAAGGGCAATATCGGCCTTTGCAAACGGCTGGGGATCGGAGTGCTTTCGGTGGAGGCGAGCGGCACCGTGCAGGCCCATTGCGCGCCGGGGCCGTTCCAGCCGCGCAAATCGCCCAGGAAACGCGATCGCCTGATGCGCGAATTCGCGGCGCGCGCGGGGGATCCGACGCATGGCGGCACGAACGGGCAGGTGATGACGTCCTACCGGCAGGATGCGCTGGCCTGCGCCGCGCATCTGGCCGGGGCGGGTCCCTGCAAGGGTTTCGTGGTGGCGCGCGCCACGGGTGTGGGCCGCGCGACGAACATCATGGCCGTCAACCATCGCGGCTGGTTTGTTCGGGTCGAGCGCGGCGTCTATGCCGTTACAGAAGCGGGCGCCGAGGCCGCGCGCAGCTACAGACCGGGCGCGCCCACCGCAGGGTAATTGCGCAGATAGCTGGTCATCTGCCACCGGATCAGAAAATCCGCGTCGATCTCGCGGTAGGCGACATTCGCCATCTGCGCCGCCGCCTTGATTCGCGTCTCGTAAGGGCCGGTGCGGCCGTCACGGTCGATCATCAGGATGACAGGCGCCTTCCCGGTCAGATGCGCGGCAAAGAGCGCCTGCTGCACGCTGTCCAGCGCGCCGCGCTTGTCGAGGGCAACCTCGATCACCTCGGCCTCGGTTTCGCAATCGACGCGGATGCGGTGCAGATCGTAGCCCGCCGAATAGCCGTGCTGCGTCTCGGCCTCGCCGCCCGCGATGAGCGTGCAGAATATGGCGGCAAATCCCAGCTCGTTCATGTCGTGCTCCCTTCGGGTTTGCAGCAGGATAGTGGGAGTCGCCCCGCTGCCGGAGCAAAGGTTAACAAAAGGTTAATGAAACGTTAACGCCATTGGCGCAAAGCGATCAGTGCCGTGGCCAGGCAGTCGTCCCCACATCTTCTGCATCATGACGGCGCCGTGAGGCAGCGTGATCTTTCGCATCATTCTGCCGTTGACAGATGGTCGCAGGCTGCCTAACTACCCATCGTTAGCACTCGCCTTGAGTGAGTGCTAACGGCTCGAACACGGGCCGTGAAAACGTAACTTTGAGCTAAGGAGCCTCAGAGATGGCATTTAAACCGCTGCATGACCGCGTCCTCGTTCGCCGCGTTGAAGGCGAAGAGAAAACCAAGGGCGGCCTGATCATTCCCGACAGCGCCAAGGAAAAGCCCAGCGAAGGCGAAATCGTCTCGGTTGGAGACGGCGCACGCAAGGACAATGGAGAGCTGATCGAAATGGCCGTCAAGGCCGGCGACCGCATCCTCTTCGGCAAGTGGTCCGGCACCGAGATCACGATCGACGGCGAAGAGCTGCTGATCATGAAGGAAAGCGACATCCTGGGCAAGATGGCCTGATGATCGCATGACGCGCCGCCCCGTTGGGGCAGGGCGCATCATCCCTTTCAATTCATTCAAAAGGAAATCGAGACATGGCTGCTAAAGACGTCAAATTCGATACCGAAGCCCGCAACAAGATGCTGCGCGGCGTGAACATCCTGGCCGACGCGGTCAAGGTGACCCTCGGCCCCAAAGGCCGCAACGTGGTTCTGGACAAGTCCTTCGGCGCACCGCGCATCACCAAGGACGGTGTTTCTGTCGCCAAAGAGATCGAGCTGGAAGACAAGTTCGAGAACATGGGCGCACAGATGGTCAAGGAAGTGGCCAGCCGCACCAATGACGAGGCCGGCGACGGCACGACCACCGCGACGGTTCTGGCCCAGGCCATCGTCAAGGAAGGCATGAAGTCGGTCGCAGCGGGCATGAACCCGATGGACCTCAAGCGTGGCATCGACCTGGCAACCGCCAAGGTCGTCGAAGCCATCCGCGCCGCTGCACGCGACGTGTCGGACAGCGCCGAAGTCGCGCAGGTCGGCACCATTTCCGCCAACGGCGAAAAGGAAATCGGCCAGCAGATCGCGGACGCGATGCAGAAGGTCGGCAACGAGGGTGTCATCACCGTCGAAGAGAACAAGGGCCTCGAGACCGAGACCGATGTCGTCGAGGGTATGCAGTTCGACCGTGGCTACCTCAGCCCCTATTTCGTGACCAACTCCGACAAGATGGTCGCGGATCTCGAAGACTGCATGATCCTGCTGCACGAGAAGAAGCTGTCGTCGCTTCAGCCGATGGTTCCGCTGCTCGAGCAGGTGATCCAAAGCCAAAAGCCCCTGCTGATCATTGCCGAAGACGTCGAAGGCGAAGCGCTGGCGACCCTCGTGGTCAACAAGCTGCGCGGCGGTCTGAAGATCGCAGCCGTCAAGGCGCCCGGATTTGGCGATCGCCGCAAGGCGATGCTGCAGGACATCGCGATCCTGACCGGCGGTCAGGTCATCAGCGAAGACCTGGGCATGAAGCTTGAGTCCGTCACGATGGACATGCTGGGCTCCGCCAAGAAGGTCACCATCACCAAGGACGAGACCACCATCGTTGACGGTGCAGGCGAGAAGGCCGAGATCGAGGCACGCGTTGCCCAGATCCGCAACCAGATCGAAGAGACCACCTCGGACTACGACAAGGAAAAGCTGCAGGAGCGTGTTGCCAAACTCGCAGGCGGCGTTGCCGTCATCCGCGTCGGCGGCATGACCGAAGTCGAAGTGAAAGAGCGCAAGGACCGCGTCGATGATGCGCTGAACGCGACCCGCGCGGCCGTTCAGGAAGGTATCGTCGTTGGCGGCGGTGTTGCCCTGATCCAGGCCGGCAAGGTTCTGGAAGGCATGACGGGCGAGAACAATGACCAGACGGTCGGCATCTCGATCGTGCGCAAGGCCCTCGAGGCACCGCTGCGCCAGATCGCCGAGAACGCAGGCGTCGACGGCTCGGTCGTCGCGGGCAAGATCCGCGAATCGAACGATCCGAAGTTCGGGTTCAACGCGCAGACCGAAGAATATGGTGACATGTTCAAGTTCGGTGTCATCGACCCGGCCAAGGTCGTGCGTCACGCCCTGCAGGACGCAGGCTCGATCGCTGGTCTGCTGATCACGACCGAAGCCATGGTTGCCGATCGTCCCCAGAAGGACGGCGGCGGTGCCGGTGGCGGCATGCCCGACATGGGCGGCATGGGCGGCATGATGTAAGATCTGCCTGTTTCGCTGCGCGAAATGGACTGACGGCATCACGCCTTCGTATAGATGAGAGGGGCCGCCCAAAAGGCGGCCCTTTTTTTGTTTTGGCTGGGGCACCAAAAGAGTTTTCATGCCTCCGGCGGGGATATTTTTCGCAAGAAGAAAGACTGGCCTGGCTCGGCAAGCGTGGTAGAGGCTGCACCATGATATTGAGATTTCCGGAATTCAGCCGTGATTTGCGGCGCGGCGACGAGGCGGCAGTGGATGATCTGCTGCTGCGTGCGGTGGGTGCTGCAGATACATCGCAAATGATCGCGGCGCTGCGCGCGGCGGGCGATATCGCGGGGGAGGTGGTGCTGCCCTTTCAGGTAGGCATCGTCGGCTATTACGCGCTGGCCCGGTTGCGCGCGCCGGCGGGCTGCCTTTTCGTTGCCGCGGTTGCGATAGATTCCGAATGGCAGGGCGCCGGGCATGGGCGGCGCATGATGGGCGTTCTGTCAGAATGGGCGCGGCTGAGCGGGCAGAGCGTGATTGCAAACGGGCCAGTGGCATTTTTTGAACGGGCCGGGTTTGCGGCTATCCAAGGCCCCGCCGGGCCGTTGGCAGTGGCCGGTCCGGTGCCGCCAGAGCTGGCGCAGGGCGTGATCTATCCGCCAGCGGCAGGGCGGCAGCCGTGAGGCTATTGCTGATGGTGGCGTTGGCGATGACTGCCTTTGCCGCCAATTCCGTTCTGAATCGCACCGCGCTTACCGGTGGCGACACCGATCCGATTGCCTTCGGCGTGCTGCGGCTGACAGCGGGTGCGGCGGTGCTGGTGCCGCTGGTATGGCTGCGCGGCGGGCGCTTGGCGCTTTGGGGCGGGCGGCGCCTGGTCGGGGTGGCAGCGCTGCTGATCTACGTGTTCGGCTTTTCATTGGCCTATCTGCGGCTCGATGCGGGGCTGGGCGCGCTGATCCTCTTTGGCTTTGTCCAGATCACCATGTTCGGCGGCGCGCTCGTGCTGCGAGAGCCTGTGCCGCTGCAGCGCTGGGCGGGGGCCGCAATGGCCTTTGGTGGGCTGATCTGGCTGCTCTGGCCCGGTGCGGCGGCCAATGTGCCGCTTGCGGCCGGGCTTTCAATGGCGGCGGCGGGGGTGGCCTGGGGCGTCTATTCGCTGGCCGGGCGCGGGGGCGGTGATCCGCTGGCCGCGACAGCGGCTCAGTTTTTGCTGGCGTCGGGCGTGGTCCTCGTGGTGGGGGTGGCCTTAGCGCTATGGCCCCAATCGGACGCCCTGCGGATGACAGTGGAAGGCGCGGCCCTGGCCGTGGTATCGGGCGCCGTGACCTCGGGGCTGGGCTATGCGCTGTGGTACAGGGTGCTGCCGCGCCTTGAGGCGAGCAGCGCGGGCGCCGCGCAACTCAGTGTGCCGATCATCGCGATGATCGGCGGCGCGGCCGTATTGGGGGAGCCGCTGACGCGCGATTTTGCCGTTGCGGCGTGCCTTGTGCTGGGGGGAGTGGCCCTGTCCTTGCGCCGTTAGGGGGCGTGGCGGATGGCTGTCACCTCAAGCTCGATCATGCCACTGGGCCGCGGCCACTCGACGACATCGCCCACCTCGGCCTCAAGCAGCGCGCGCGCCAAAGGCGAGGGCGCGGCAATGAGGCCCGCGGCGGGATCGGCCTCATCCTCGCCCACGATGGTATAGCTGATGGCGCGCCCCTCTTCGTCCAGCACATCGACCGTGGCGCCGAATTGGACGCGCGGATAACCGCCTTCGGGCGGGGTCACCAGCATGGCAGAGGCAAGGCGCGCCTCGACGTAGCGCAGATCGCGCTCGGCCACGGCGAGGGGGTAGAGCGTTTCGGGATCGTCCTTGGCGGCGCGCAGGCGGTCGATCTCGGCCTCCAGCGCCTCGGCCCGCGCGCGGAGCTGCGCCAGCCCGGCGGGCGTGACGTGATTGGGGTGGGAGGAGATGGGCAGATCGTCCAGCCGCTGGGGCGCGGTGCTACCATCGTCTTCCTTGGTAAAAGCCTTGTTCATCTGGGCATCAGCCTATGATCGTTTCCAGGGGATCATAGCCGATGGCATCCGAAAAGGCGACATCCGGCAGGCTATCCGGCTTGAGCCGGATCGACGGTAGTTCGCCCTTGGTGAACCAGCGGCGGCGCGTGACGACGCCTTCGGGATCGCACCAGTCGTCGCTCAGGGCTCCGCTGGCGAGGGTGCAGCGAAAGAAAAGCTCGACCTGGTGAAAGCCGCGGCGATCGCAGTGAAACTCGTTCACGAGACAGGGCGTGCCGACATGGATGCGCAGCCCCGTCTCCTCATATACTTCGCGGGCAAGGTTGTCGGGCAGGCTGGAATGCATTTCGGCTCCGCCGCCGGGGGCACACCAAAGATCACTGGCGGCGCCGGGATAGGCGTTGACCAGCAGCAGTCGATCCTCGTGGATCAGGACGGCACGGGCGGCAAGGCGGATGGGCATGGGCGGGCTTTCACCGATGGTGGCCCGCATCGGGCCTTTTCGTGGGGCCAGTTTGCGCATATCTGCTCGGGGATGAAAACACCGCGCATCATGTTGGCGCTTGCGCTGATCCTGACCGGGCTGCCATTGGCGGCGCGGGCGGATTGTGCTGTGCTGCTGCATGGGCTGGCGCGCAGCGACGCGTCCTTTCTGGTGATGGAGGAGGCGCTGGAACTGTCGGGGATGACCGTCGTGCGCCCGTCCTACCCCTCGACCGAGGCGCGGATATCCACCCTTGCAGATGAGGTTCTGCCCCAGGCGGTCGCCGCCTGCGGAGAGCAGACCGTGCATTTCGTGACCCATTCGATGGGCGGCATTCTCTTGCGGGCATGGCTGCCGGGGCATCGGCCGGCCAAACTGGGCCGTGTGGTGATGATGGCTCCGCCCAATCATGGCAGCGAGGTCGTGGACGAGTTGGGCGGGCTGGAACTCTTCGAATGGCTGAACGGTCCGGCGGGCATGCAGCTGGATACCGGCCCGGGCACCTTTACCGACAGCCTGCCGCCCGTCGATTTCGAGCTGGGGGTGATTGCGGGCACGCGCTCGCTCAACCCCTATTTCTCGCTGCTGCTTGAGGGCGCGGATGATGGCAAGGTCTCGGTCGCCTCGACGCGGGTCGACGGGATGGCCGACCATATCGTCCTGCCGGTGACGCATACCTTCATGATGAACAATCCGATGGTCATCGCGCAGGTCGAGACATTCCTTGCCACCGGCGCCTTCAACCATCAGATGACCCTTGGTGATCTTTTTGGCTGGGGGGACGAGTGACGCTGGAGTTGCGGTTTGAGGGGGCCGATGTGCTGCGCCCCGGCGGGCTGGACCGCGCGCCGCTGAGCATTGCGGGCGGCCTTGTCGCTGAAGGCGGTGGCCGTCCGGTGGACCTGAGCGGGTTCACCATCCTGCCGGGCATCGTCGACGCCCATGGCGACGGGTTCGAGCGGCACCTCGCCCCCCGGCGCGGCGCGATGAAGGATATCGGCACGGGCCTGATCGCGGCCGAGGCCGAACTGGCGGCAAATGGCATCACTACGGCCACCCTCGCGCAATTCTATAGCTGGGAGGGCGGGATGCGCGGGCCTGATTTCGCCCGCTCGGTTCTGGACGGGTTGGCGCGGATCCGCCGCGAGGTGGTGACCGATCTGCGCGCGCAGCTGCGCTTCGAAGTGTCGATGCTTGAGGATTACGATACCGTCGCCGCCCTCGTCGCCGCGCATCAGATCGGCCATGTCGTCTTCAATGATCACCTGCCGCATGACGCGCTGGAGGCAGGCAAGCGGCCCCCGCGACTGACGGGGCAGGCGCTGCGCATTGGCCGCAATCCCGAAAAGCATCTGGAGGCGATGCAGGCCCTTCACGCCGGGATGAACCGCGTGCCCGCCGCGCTGGAGCGGCTGACGGCGGACCTTGCACGCGCCGGCGTCCTGATGGGCAGCCATGATGATCGCAGTCAGGCGGGCCGCGACAAATGGCGTAGGCTGGGCGTGAAGATTGCCGAGTTTCCGGAAACGATCGAAGCCGCCGAGGCTGCCCGCGTGGGTGGCGATGCCATCGTGATGGGAGCGCCCAATGTGGTGCGGGGCGGTTCGCATAACGGCAATGCCAGCGCGCCCGACATGGCGGCGATGGGGCTGATCGACGCGCTTGCTTCGGACTATCACTACCCCTCGCTGCGGCGCGCGGCGTTTCTGCTGGCTGATGCCGGGATTCACGATCTGGCAGGCGCTTGGCACTTGGTATCCAAGGGGCCTGCGCAGGTTCTGGGCTTGACTGATCGGGGAGAGCTTGTCCCGGGTCAGCGCGCCGATCTGGTGATCCTCGAGCAAGCTTCGCGGCGCGTCGCGGGCACCATCGCGGGCGGGCAGATCAGCTATCTCACCGGCACCGCGGCCCAGCGGCTGATCGGCTGAGAGGCGCCGCCGAAGCCTATCGGCGAAACCTTGCAAAGCACGGATGCTGCCGTCTTTCGCGCTGCGCAATTGTTGCGTAGGGTGAAACAAAAGCAGCGAATGCAGCAGGCAGAGAGGCACGCCATGAGCAATCTCAAACTGAGGACGGCAGCACTGATTTTCCTGGTCGCGCCCAGCTATGCTGGCGCGGATTTGTCAAGCGATCTGCGCCCGCAGACCCGCCCCGAGGGGCTGGAACAGGCCGCCTTGCGCGTTGCCGCATCCGATGCAGGCTTTCGCCAATGGCTGAGTGGATTTCGCAGCCGCGCCATTGCGGCGGGCATCCGTAAGGCGACACTCGACGCGGCCTTTTCCGGCGCGCAGTATGACGCGGGCATCGTCCGGCTGGACCGTAACCAGTCGGAATTCTCCAAGCAGATTTGGGACTATCTCGACACCGCCGTCTCACCCGCGCGTATCGAGAGCGGGCGCAGCGCCATCTCGCGCCACAGCGCCGCCCTGCGCGAGATCGAGCAGCGCTACGGCGTCGAAAAAGAGGTCGTCGCGGCCATCTGGGGGCTTGAGAGCGCCTATGGCGCGGTGCGCGGGGACAAGCCGCTGATCGCGTCGCTGGCCACGCTCGCCTATGACGGCAGGCGCGGTGAATTCTTTGAAGATGAGCTTCTCGCCGCGCTGAAGATCCTGCAATCGGGCGACGTGGCGCCGACCGCGATGACCGGCAGCTGGGCGGGCGCAATGGGGCATACGCAGTTCATGCCCAGCTCTTACCTGGCCCACGCCGTCGATTTCACCGGCGACGGGCGGCGCGATATCTGGGCGGATGACCCGACAGATGCGCTTGCCTCGACTGCCGCCTATCTCAAGAGTTTTGGGTGGCGCCATGGCCAGCCCTGGGGCGTCGAAGTGCGCCTGCCGGACAGCTTCGATCCGGTCCGCGCCCGCCGCTCCCTGATGCTAAGTCCCGCCGCCTGGACCGCTGAGGGCATCCGCGATATCCAAGGCCGCGCGGTGCCGAACCATGGCCGCGCCTCGATCCTGCTGCCCGGCGGGGCAGGCGGCCCGGCCTTCATGATCTTCGACAATTTCGAAGTGCTCGAGCGCTACAACAAGGCCGATGCCTACGTCATCGGCGTCGGCCATCTGTCCGACCGGCTGCGGGGCGGCCCCGCGATCGAGGCGGCCTGGCCGCGCCAACACCTCGCGATCAGCGCCACCCAGCGCAAGGAACTTCAGCGCCACCTCCAGCGGCGAGGCTTTGGAGTGGAAAAGATTGACGGCATCATCGGGCCCAATACGATCGACGCCATCCGCGCCTTTCAGGCCTCGGCCGGGCTCAGCGCCGATGGCTTTCCGACCTATGATCTTCTGAAGGCGCTGGGCGGCTAAGGGCAGATTTGGGTATTTGACCCAAGAAAAAACCGACGCACGCCGCCCTTTATTCTCACTCCGTCCCGCGCGGCGGAAAATGTTGTCATCGAGGTCTATCCCACCCTTGCCGGATGCTCGGGCTGCGCCTTGGCGCGCCGCGCCTGCGCCCAGTTCATGCCCAGCAAAACGGCGATCAGCACCGTTCCTGCAACCTCGACCGTGATGTCGGGCCAGAACAGCGCCACCACACCCGGCACCAGCAGCAGCCGCATCCAGACGGGCATCCTATGCCACAGAAACCCTTCCAGCGCAGCTGCAAAGGCTGTCAGACCCAGTATGGCAATGGCTCCGCTCCAGAGCACGAGCGGCAGCGGGCCGCCGAGGATGATTTCCTCATTGAACACCATGAACAGGGGGACGAGATACAGGCCCTTGGCGTATTTCCATGCCTGAACGCTGGTCTCCATGGGTTTTGACCCCGCAATGGCCGCACCGGCAAAGCCGGCCAGCGCGACAGGCGGCGTCACGTTGCTGTCTTGTGAGTACCAGAAGACCACCAGATGTGCGATCAGGACCGGCACCCCGAACTGTTCGGTCAGGGCTGGGCCGACCAGGATGATAAGCACGATATAGGCAGCCGTTACCGGCAGCCCCATACCCAGGATCAGGCTTGCAATCAGGACAAGGATCAGGGCCAGCACGAGATTGCCGCCCGAAAAGGCGATCATCATGGCCGAAAATTTGAGGCCCAGCCCCGTCAGGCCGACGACGCCAACAATGATGCCGGCCACCGCGCAGGCCACCGAGACCGCGACCGCATTTCGCGCGCCCAGATCAAGGGCCGCAAGGGTGAGCGTGATGCCCCGGCGGCAAAGCTCAATGAGCCCCGCAAAGGTCGGACCTGAGGCCGCGAAGGTCCAGAGCGCCCGTGCCGCCGCGGCAGCGATGATCGACAAGATTGCGTAAAAACCGACCCGCATGGGCGAATAGCCGGCGACCAGCAACGCCACCAGCGCCACCAGTGGCAAAAGGAAATGCCAACCCTCTGCCATCACCTCGCGCACTTTTGGCAACTCTTCGGCGGTCAGGCCGGTCATGCCTTGTTTGACGGCTGCGATGTGGACCAGCAGGTAGACCGTGCCGAAATAGAGGACCGCAGGAAAGACCGAGACCAGCACGATATCGATATATGGCATGCGGGTGAATTCGCTCATCAGGAAGGCACCCGCGCCCATCAGCGGCGGCATAATCTGCCCCCCGGTCGAGGCCGCAGCCTCGATCCCGCCGGCTTGGGCCGGGCGGTAGCCCAGCTTTTTCATGAGCGGAATGGTGAAAGCGCCGGTCGTGACCACATTGGCAATAGCCGAGCCGGAAATCGAGCCCATGCCCGCGCTAGCGATGACAGCCGCCTTGGCAGGCCCGCCGCGCTGTTTGCCTGCGGCGGCATAGGCGAGATCAATAAAGAATTTGCCTGCGCCGGTGGCCTCCAGAAATGCGCCGAAGAGCACGAAGATAAAAACGAATGTTGCCGCCACGCCCAGCGGAATGCCGAATATGCCTTCGGCGCCCAGCGTCATCTGGCTGGCGACGCGATCCAGCGAATAGCCGCGATGATTGAGGATGCCGGGCATCCAGTCGGCCAGGAACGGCAATTCGCCGCGGTTGCCTGCAAAGGCGTAGGCGACAAAGAAGGCCCCGATAAGCGTCATTCCAAGCCCCACGGCGCGGCGCGCAGCCTCAAGCACGACGATAATGGTGACAACGCCGATCCAGACATCGATATCGCGAGGGAAAATCTGGTTGGCAATGATGTCGATATTGATCGGAACCCACGCGCCTGCCAGCGCGCCCAGCAGGATCAGGCTCCCGTCGATCACCCAGCCCAGCACGCCACGGGCCTTATGGGGGCCAAAGACCGGATAGATCAGGAAACATAGGACAAGCACGAAACCGAGGTGGATGGGCCGCTGGAAAAAGAGACCCAAAGGCTGCACGCCGGCCGCGTAAAGCTGAAACAGCGACAACGCGATCCCGATTACCGTGATGGCACGCAGGACGATCCGTGGCGGTTTGACTTCCAGCGGGTTGATTTCTGTCACTGCAGTCATTTGTCCGCATCTCCTGTCAGTGCGATCTGCACACGTTCACGTGGGGCGGCGGCCGAGAGTGATACGGCCCGGTTACCCACCTGTAGCCGGTGGTCGACATGGCCCAGTCCGGGGCGCAGGATATAGGCGTTTCCGGGCACCGGCTCATCAATGTTGAGGATGAAGTAGCCACCGGCACCGTCAGACACCTGCTCGCCTCGGCCGGGGATATGGCCCAATCCTGCGGCGAAATCTGGCAGATGCGATTGCACGAGGACCATCCGGCCATCGCGGTTCTCGTAGCAGTCCGACACTTCGAAACCTTCGACGGAGTGATGCCACAATACGCACCATCCCGTTCCCTCCGGCACATGAAGGCGCGCGATTTCGGTTCCGTCATCGGCCCGGGTGGCGACAAGGTCCTCGGCGGCTGCGGTGACCGGAAAAAAGAGGAGGGCAAGAAGCCCTCCTCGCATTGCGAGCATCATTCGCGCAGATCATCCGGGATCTCGGCGCCGACTTCCTCGTAATAGCGCAGCGCACCGGCGTGCAGCGGGATCGGCGTTGCGCCCATCGTGAACTCGATGGTGGTCTCGTTGGCTGCGGGATGCACGGCCCGAAGTTCTTCGATGTTCTCGAAAATCGCTTTGGTCAGCTCGTAGGCCAGATCGTCGGGCATCTCGGACGACACGGTCAGCACGTTGGGAATGCCAAGTACCGTAATGTCGTCGGACACGCCGGTATAGCTGTCGCCGGGCAGTGTCGTCATGGCGAACGTCTCGTCTGCGGCGCTGGCGGCGTCCAGTTCGTCCTGCGTCAAAGCGATGATGACGATGTCCTGCGTGGTGGCAAGGTTCAGGATCGAAGAGGTGGGCGCGCCCACGGACCAGAAGCCCGCGTCGATGTCGCCATTGGCGAGCGCGTCTGCCGTCTCGTTGAAGTTCAGGCGCTGTTCGTCGATGTCGTCATAGGTGATACCGTTCGCCTCGAGAATGGCGGCGGTGTTGACTTCGGTGCCCGATCCGGGCGCGCCGATCGACACGCGCTTGCCGCGCAGATCCTCAAGCGTGGTGATGCCGCTGCTTTTCAGCGCCACGATGTGCACCATGTTGGCGTAGAGTGACGCCAGCCCGCGCACCATGTCCAGTTGCTGGCCCTCGAACTTGCCGGTGCCGGTATAGGCCTGCGCGACAGTGTCGGCCAGGGCGATGGCAAGGTCAGCGTCGCCGGTGGCGATGAGCCCCATGTTCTCGACGGATGCGCCTGTGACCTCTGCCGTGGCGGAACGCCCTTCGACATGGTTGTTGATGATCTCCGCAAGGCCGCCGCCGACGGGATAGTAGGTGCCGCCGGTTCCGCCCGTGGCGATCGAAAGCTGCTCTTGCGCCACCGCGGGTGCGCCAAAGCTCATGGCGACAAGCGCCGCCGTTCCAATCAAGCCGAGCGGCCCGCGAATTGCATGGTTGTTCATGTTGTCCTCCCAGTTCAGGCATTTTGCCCATGATGTCCCGCGTCTTTTCGCGGGTCTTGCACAGACTACAGAGTTGTCAAAGAAATGGGACCGCTTTCAATAGAAAAGACAGAAATTTCGTCGCGATGCCGTTCAGAATTGCTCGCGGAGCCAGCGTTGACGCCACGCCGAAGACCTTGAGATAGGCTGCTGCCTCAAAACGAAAAAGACATTTTTGATGAGATTCCGGCCGCAGGCACTGGGGCTAACCGGCCGCACAGCGGCAGGGGTCAGTCGTTGTCGCTCAGGCCCGCGCCTGCGCCGGAGATCCGGCTTTGCTCGGTATCGGGCGCGTAGGTGCGCGCGGCGAGGGCGGCGAGGCGGGCGGCAGGCGCTTCGGCCAGGTCATAGCGCAACTGGCATTCCGGCATAGGCAGCGCGTCATTCGTGCCATGTGCGACCTGCACATCGCCCAGCGGCATCATCGGCGCAGTAATGGCGCCCCGGACCTCGGCGGCGAAGGAAAACTCGCCGCCCTCCCAGATCATGCGCTCGGCCTGCTCGCCATCCTCGGCGGCGGCGCGCACGAAGGGCAAGAGCAGCAGGGGATAGGCGCAGGCAGTGATGCAAATGTCGCGGCTGGGCGCGTCGTTCTGGGCCAGATCGCACAGGGCCGCGCCGGCCGAGATGGGGCAGATCACGCCGCCCGCGGCTGTCCATGTGTTCAGGTCCGTATCAATGGGCCGCATCTGCGCATGAGGCGTGCGGTCATGGGCCTCCAGGAAGTGGGCAAGCGCCTCGGGGCCGGGCAGGCCGATCCCGGCCAGCCACCGCACCGCCTTGCCCGCTTCCTCGGCCATGCCCCAGCTGAAGCCCGAGCCGCGCGCGGCCTTGCGCGCAAGGCCCTCGATCTCGCTCAGCGACCAGCTCATGACGCCTCCAGTGCCGGATATGTCCAGTCATCGGCGTCACCCGTGGCAAGCTCTTCGGGGTAGGGCGCGTTCTGGAACATCGTGATACGCACCCAGCGATCCGAGCGTGGATCGAAATGGCAGGCACCGAAAAAGCTGAGTTTGGCGCGCAGCATGTCGATGGGCAGGAGAGACGCGCCGATCGTGTTGCCGCGGATCTCGGCATAGGGCAGGCGCGCGGCGATCTGTGCGCGGCGCACGATATGGCGATGCTCAGGGTGGGCGAGAGTGAAGGCAGCGACGGTATCGCCCTCGAATACCTCCAGATCGGCCATAAGGCGGGCGGCGTCGCGGCCCGGGCAAAGGGGCTGCTCGTAGGGCTCGACCGGCTCGAGGCGGCGCTCGCCCAGGCGCGGCTCCAGCTTGGCCTCCGAGACATACCAAACGCGGGCCTGCGCCTCGGGCGCGTCCCAGTCGATTTCGAGCGCCCAGCCATAGATGTCACGCATGATGATGGCGAGGCGCTCGCAAGGCATGCCGCCCCAGATGCGCCAATGGCGATCCTCGTCGCAGGCCATCTCGTCGGCCAGATCGTCGACCATCTCGGGGTATGGCTCGAGCATGAGAGACACGACCTGCTCCTGCCCTTCGAGCGTCAGGGTGTCCTCAGCCCAGTGCCAGAGTGCGTCCCAGGGGCGCATGCCCTGCAGCGCGGTTGGCGTCAGGTGCGCCTTGAGGCGGTCCAGATCGCTGCGCAGGTCGGCCAGCTTGGCGATTTGTGCGGGATGCTCGCTATGCCATGCCTTGGCATGCAGGATCGCGCGGTCGACCATCTGGCGGAATTTCTTGGCATGACGCGGCGTGGCATATGGCAGGGATCGAACGCGCGACAGGGCAGTTTCGCGCGCCGCGATCCAGCTATGCAGCAGGGCGGGGTGGTTGAGCAGGTAGGGCGCCATGCCGAGGCCGGTAGAATTGCCGATGCCAAAGCGGCGGCGCAGGGCGGGGTCCATCGGCACGGCCCTCTTTGGTGCGCGCTGGCAGGCCATATCCTCGACCAGGTCCATGACGAAGGCGCGGGTCAGGTAAACCGACAGCATCTCGATCTGATAAGGCGCCTGAAATTCCGGGCGGCCCGAGGTCGCAGCGCGATCCGCCGCGCCGAACTTGCCCGAGCCATAGACGGCGGTGGTGCGCATCAGGTAGCCCACGTCGTCGATCATTGCGGGGTCCGGCTGGCGGCCCGCAGACAGCGCATCCACGACGTGATCCCACAGACGCACTGAGCGGTTGGCACGGCTCAGCGACAGCTCGCTTTCTGTGATGCGGCCTGCCTCCTGCAAGGGCACGTTTGCGCGCAGGCGCGCCAGCTCGTCGTCATTGGGGATGCCGTCAAAAAGGGCAAAGGTCGCGTCCCATTCGGTGGCGATCACCCGGTCCGACCGCTTGGCCGGGTCAAGGTCATTGGCAAAGGCGACGAGGCTGTAGCTGCGTAGCGGTCCGTGAGCGGTATAGACGGCGGTGCCGGTGCCGCGCGCATTGATGTCGAAGACCCGTCGCTCGATCCGCCAGTTCTCGGATTTGAGGCGGCGCAGCAGGATGCGCATGAACGAGAGGCGGCTTTGATGGAAGGAGCCCAATCGTTCCAGTCGCATCACCTGATCCGGCTGGCGCAAGGCGGCGATGGCGGCGGTCATGTCGATCTGCATGGGGGGACTCCTCCTCTCAAATAAATTGGGCGGCCCCTTTGGGCCGCCCAATGCTATCATATCAATCCGTGCCGCGCCCCTTCGCAAGGGTGATGCGGAAAGCGTCCCAGAGCGACGGGAGCAGGATCAGCGAGACCGGCACTGCGGTGACGACAATGAAGCTTTGCAGCTTGCCGATGCCGCCCGAGCCGGTCCAGATCAGGATGAGGGCCATGATGCCCATCGTCACGCCCCAGAAGACACGCACGCTAGTCGAGCTGCGGTCCTCATCCGACATGGCGACCGAGATGACATAGGTCATCGAGTCGCCCGTTGTTGCGACGAAGATCGTCGTCAGGATCAGGAACAGCAGCGACACCAAAAAGCCGAGCGGCATCTGCTGGGTGATCGCCAGAAGCGCGGCGGGCAGGTTGAAGCCTTCGAAGGCGGTCGAGACCGAGCCGGGATTGTTCAGCTCGAACGCGATGCCCGAGCCACCGACGATCGAGAACCAGAAGGTGGTCACGACGGGGGCGACAATCGACAGCATGATGATGATCGAGCGGATCGAGCGGCCGCGGCTGACGCGCGCGATGAACATCGCCATCAGCGGGCCATAACCCATGAACCAGCCCCAGAAGAACACGGTCCACCAGCCCAGCCAGCCCGGATCGCCGAACACCTCGGCCTCACCGCGATAGAGTGCCATGCCGAAGAAATCGGTGATGTATGTCGAGAAGCCCTGCGCGAAACTGGAGAAGATGAAGGTCGTCGGGCCGGCGATCAGCATATAGGCCAGAAGAACGGCCGCGAGGATCACGTTGATCCGGCTGAGGATCTGGATCCCCTTGGACAGACCCGTAATGGCCGAGATCGTGTAGAGCGTGACCAGCCCGCCGATCACGACCGCCTGCGTGGTGAAGGTGTCAGGGATGCCGAAAAGCGCGTTGAGGCCATAGCTGACCTGCAGACCCAGAAAGCCCACCGGACCAACGGTGCCCGCGACCACGGCGATGATGCAGGCCGCATCCGCGATCCAGCCGATCGGGCCGCTGATGGCCGCATCCCCGAAAACCGGATAGAGCAGCGTGCGGGGCGCCATCGGCAGGCCCTTTTCGTAGTGGTAGTGCATCAGCATGATGCTGCTGAGCGCGCCCAGAATGGCCCAAGCAAGAAAGCCCCAATGCATGAAGCTTTGAGCCATGGCGGGGCCGACCGCATCTGCGGTGCCCGACTCGGCGCCGAAATAGGGCGGCGACGAGAGGAAATGCGCCATCGGCTCGCCCGCGGCCCAGAAGACGCCGCCCCCGGCCAGAAGCGTACACATGATCATCGCGCCCCACTGGAATGCGGGAAATTCCGGCACACTCATGTTGCCCATGATCGCGCGCCCGCCGGGCATCACCACCAGAACGAGGCCGATGAGGAACGTGGCCAGAAGCAGGATCTGCCAGTAGAGGCCGAAATACTTCGCCGAGAAGGCGAAGCTGGCATCGACGATGGCGGACAGAAGCTCCAGATTGACCAACGCGATGATGCAGAAGAGGGCAATGAACCCCCCGGTGATCGCGAATAGGGGTACGTTGATATGCGCGCGGGACCCGCGCTCGGCGTTCGTATCGCTCATGTTACACCCTCCCTGAGTGTTATGTAGTCGTGTCGCCGGATTGTCCCGGCAGTTCTAATTGCCCGCGGATTCGGCCTTGAAAGCGCGGGGGATGAAGTTTTCCTCGAAGAAACGCAACCAATTGCCGCCCATGAGGCCCGCAATCTCGGCTTGGTCAAAGCCGACTTGCTTGAGGCCTTTCTCGAAATTGCCAAAATCGCGGTTGTCCTTGAACCAGTCCGGCTGCGGCGGGAAGCCGGGGGCGGCAGCGCTGCCCTCGCCGTAATCGATCTCTTTGGTCCAGCGGCCCGTGCGCATCCACTCGACGATGCTGTCGGGCTGATCCTGGCAAAGATCAGTGCCGATGCCGAAATGCTGAGGCCCGAATTGCTCCGCCGCGCGGGCGATCATTTCGCAGAAATCCTGCAATGTGCAGTCCGACTTGCCCTTGAGGTGATGCGGATAGGCCGAGAATCCCATCATGCCGCCATTTTGAGTGACGGCGCGGATGACGTCATCGCGTTTGTTGCGCAGGGCAGGCTGCCATGAGTGGAGGTTGGCATGAGTTATGACGATGGGGCGTTCGCTGATATCGGCGGCCTCGATGGTAGAGCGGTCTGCCGAATGGCTCATGTCGACAACGAGCCCCACGCGGTTCATCTCCTTGATGACGGCGCGGCCCATGCGCGTGATGCCGGGATCCTCGGCCTCGTAGCAGCCCGTCGCCAGAAGCGACTGATTGTTGTAGCTTAGTTGCATGAAGCGCGCGCCCAGATCGTGCAGCACCTCGACCAGGCCGATATCGTCCTCGATGGGGCTGGGGTTCTGGAAGCCGAAGAAGATGGCCGTGCGGCCGGTCTCGTGCGCTGTGCGCACATCGCCCGCCCACCGGCCCTTCATGATGAGATCGGGGTATTGCTCGAACCAGCGGTTCCAGCGCTCGATGTTCAGAACCGTCTCGCGGAACGTCTCGTGATAGGCGATGGTCACATGCGCCGCGTCGAGGCCACCTGCGCGCATCTGGCGGAAGATCTTATCCGACCAGTTGGCGTATTGCAGGCCGTCGATGCGGGGAGTGAAGCTGGTCATGCATCGGCTCCGGGTGCGCGGTCTGCGACGGCGGATTTGAGTATTTTTACCAAGATGAAGACTGGGTTGCTTTTACGGGTCATGATGGGGTGCCCGACGCGATGTAGGCGGTTTTTACGATGGTGTAGAACTCGCGCGCGGTCTGGCCTTGCTCGCGCGGGCCGTAGGAGCTGTCGCCGCGTCCGCCGAACGGGACGTGGTAATCGGTGCCGGCCGTCGGCAGGTTGACCGTGACGACGCCCGTTCGAGCGTTGCGGCGGAAATGCGTGGCGCGAGCGAGCGAGGTGGTGACGATGCCGGAGGTGAGGCCGAAATTCGTGTCATTTACGACCTTGAGGCCTTCCTCATAGCTGGCGACCTTGATGACGCAGGCGAGGGGGGCGAACATTTCCTCGCGGTTGATCTGCATATCATTGGTGGTGCCGGTGAAGATGCCGGGTGACATGAAGTAGCCTTCTGTCTCCATGCTCAGCCTCTCGCCGCCGCAGGCGAGGGTGGCGCCCTCGGCGCGGCCTTTTTCGACCCAGGCCAGGTTTTCGGTCAGTTGCTCTTCGCTGACCACCGGCCCGATCTGGGTGCCATCTGCCAGCGCCGGGCCGACCTTCATCGCCTTGGCGCCTGCCACGAGCTTTTGGGTGAAGGCGTCATGCACGGCCTCCATGACCACGAGGCGGGAGGAGGCGGTGCATTTTTGGCCCGTGCCGCCGAAGGCACCGCCAAGGGCGAGCGTTACTGCAAGGTCGAGATCGGCATCGTCGCAGATCAGAAGCGCGTTTTTCGAACCCATTTCCATCTGCACGCGGGTGAAGTTCTGAACGGCGGCGGCGGCGATCCCGCGGCCCACAGGGACAGAGCCGGTAAAGGAAATCGCATCGACCTTCGGGCTTTCCACCAGGCGTTGACCCACGTCGCGGCCTGCGCCCATGACGAGGTTGAATAGGCCCTTGGGGATATCCTGGCGCGATATGATCTCGGTCAGCGCGTGAGCCGAGGCGGGGGTCACGTTGGCGGGCTTCCAGATCACCGCGTTGCCATAGGCGAGGGCGGGCGCGATCTTCCAGCTGGCGGTCGCGGTGGGAAAGTTCCAGGGGCTGATGATGGCGACCGTGCCCACAGGCTCGCGGCGCACGTCGATCTCGACGCCGGGGCGCACGCTATCGGCGGTCTCGCCCAGCTGGCGCAGGATTTCGGCGGCGTAGTAGGTGAAGAATTGGCCGGCGCGGTAGACCTCGCCCTTGCCTTCGGCAAACGGCTTGCCCTCTTCTCGGCTGAGCAGCGTGCCCAGCTCTTCGGCGCGGTCCATCATCTCGGTTCCGATGGCGTTCAGCACGGCCTGTTTGCGCTCAAGGCCATAGCCGGCCCATTCAACTTGCGCGGTTTTTGCTGCATCCAGCGCGCGGTCCAGCTGCTCGGCGCTGGCCTGGGCATAGGTGCCGATGACGTCCGAGAGGTGCGAAGGGTTGATATTGTCGATCTGGCCCGGGCCGGTAACCCATTCGCCGGCGATGTAGTTTTT
The DNA here is from genome assembly GCF_043355935.2 of Roseovarius roseus. Taxonomy (NCBI): domain Bacteria; kingdom Pseudomonadati; phylum Pseudomonadota; class Alphaproteobacteria; order Rhodobacterales; family Roseobacteraceae; genus Roseovarius; species Roseovarius roseus. The sequence goes on from NZ_JBHFPE020000012.1 coordinate 100,694, forward strand.
GCGAATGTCAGTCATGGTGACGATCCCCTTGGCCTTGGCGCGCTGCGGGCGCGCCATTGTTTCGGTGACGGCAGGACCAGTTCGCTGCTGCAACAGGTCTTGCCGTTTAAAGCCGGGAGTGTCAGTCAAGAGCGTACTTCAGGGCAATCGCAAAATAGTTAACGTAATTTCAGAATAGCTGAATTTCAGGGCGGGTCAGCCGGGCGCAGGCTGAATATTCGCGTCGCGGATCACGCGGGCGAGGGCCTGTACGGCAGGACTGACCTCAGCATCGGGAGGCATGACAACCCATACCTCGCGGCACGCGGCGGTGCCTGCAAGGGGCAGGAAGGCGAGATCCTGAAACTCGGGCGGGACGGCAAGTCGCGGCAGGATCGTGACGCCTGCACCGGCGCGGACCATGCTGAGAATCGACGCGGTGTTGCGCACCATCAGGCGCGATGCGGTCAGGACCGGCTGGAAATCCGCATCGGTGATCTGCGCGCAGAGCCCGTTGGCGATGAAGTCGATTCCGGCGAGGTCAGCCCATGCCAGCCGGTCCCACCTTGCGGCCAGCGGATGCTGGACAGGGCAGACCACGCCGAACGCGTCCGAAAACAGCAGATCGCGGCGAAAGCCGGGCAGGGGTGGCAGTGAGCCGATGCCGATATCGGCGCGCGCCTCGATCAGGTCGCGCTGAACCGTACCGCTGTCGGTGTCGCGCATGTCGATCCGCACGCCGGGCCGGGCGGCCATGAAATCGCGCAGGATGGGCGGCATGACCGTCTGCGCGACCGAGGGTGTGCAGGACAGGCGCACATTGCCGGCCTTGGCGTGGGACAAGGCCTCGATTGCCTCGATGGTGCGCGCATAATGCACCAGCTCGCGCGCGGCCTCGGCGCGGATCAACTCGCCCAAGGGCGTGAGGCGCGATTTGCGGGCGCTCTCGAAAAGGGGCGCGCCGATATGGTCTTCGAACTGGCGCAGCATCATCGAGATGGCCGAGGGCGTGCGCCCCAGCGCATCGGCAGCGCCCGTCAGGCTGCCGTGATCCGCCACCGCCTGAAAACAGCGCAGCATTTCGATCTTGATCGCCATATGCCCCCAGGATGCCTCGCTGCCGCTTTGGCATGATCCTAGCGCAGCGCGGCGCTGCGCCGCAATTGACTAAGGGGCTTTCATGGTGCAATGGAAGGACAGCACCGCCGAGGAGACGCCAATGCCCGCACGTATCTATCGCCCCGCCCGCACCGCCATGTCGTCCGGCACCGCCAAGACGCGCAAATGGGTGCTGGAATATGTCGCGGACACGGCGCGCGAGGTTGATCCGCTGATGGGCTGGACATCCTCCAACGATACGCAGGCGCAGGTGCGGCTGACCTTCCCGACCAAGGACGCGGCGCTGGAATATGCGCAGGAGCATGGCATCGACGTGGTCGTGCAGGATCCCCACGCGCGCAAGCCCAACATCCGCCAAGGTGGCTATGGCGAGAATTTTGCGACCAACCGCAAGGCGGTCTGGACCCACTGAGCCCGCTGTAAATCGGGGCAAGGTTGTCTCGGAATCGGGGTAAGGATCCCGCGACGATGCTTGCCAGTCTGTTTATTGTGGCTGTGGCGCTTTGCACTCCATGAACTACGCCGCCCTTTTCGAAAAATCACTATCATTTTGATCGGAAGGACGGCCGGTTTGGTCACGCCAATCGTTTCAAACTCTGCTGGAGCCTGTCTCTGATGACCATCACCCATCTCGTCACCCATTCAGGCGGTTTTCATGCTGACGAGCTGTTGTCGTCGGTCATTCTGACGCGGCTGTTTCCCGAAGCCGAGTTGATCCGCAGCCGGGACAAGGCATGGGTCAGGCCCGCCGAGGGCCGGATCATCTATGATGTCGGGCGCGAGTTCGACGCAACTGTACGGATTTTCGATCATCATCAGCGCCCAAATCCGCTCCGCGATGATGGCCAGCCCTACAGCTCATTCGGGTTGATCTGGGCGCATTACGGTCGTGACTATCTGCGCACGATGGATGTACCCGAAAAAGATGTGCGCGGGATTCACGCCGCGTTTGATCATGGTTTCGTACTGCCGGTTGATTTGCTTGATAACGGCGCAGTAGACGCGGCCGAGGCCGGACCGCTGTTCGCCAGGCTGACCTTGCCAGTGCTGCTGGAAAGCCTGAAGCCGGTCTTTGACGACCGCGAAGAGGGCGCTGATGACCGCGCCTTCATGGCTGCACTGCCGGTGGCGCGCGCTCTTGTCGAGGCACAGATCAAACGCAAAGCCGCCAAGTGCCGCGCCGAGGCGATGGTGATGGCCGCGATTGAGGCCGCAGGCGAGGGGCGTGTGCTGGAACTGACCATGGGAATGCCTTTTCGCGCGGGTGTGGAAAAGGCCGGCGCCGATCATCTGCTCTTCGTCATCCATCCGCGCGGCACCGATTGGGCGCTGACCACGATCCGCGTGGGCGAAGACACGTTCGACAATCGCGCCGACCTTCCTGCCGCTTGGGCCGGGTTGACCGACGTTGAGCTCGAAGTTGCTTGCGGCGTGGACGGTGCGAAGTTTTGCCACAACGGTCGGTTCATCGCGGTGGCCGCTTCGCGCGAAGCGGTCCTCAGAATGGCGGATATCGCGGTGGCTGAGGCTGTGGTCGTTTAATTCTGCCGTGGACCGACGCGTTGTTCAGTATCGGTCTCAGGAGCAATGCCAACATTGAATGCAATGCAACACGAGACTTCGTAGTCTAGGCCCGAATTGGGCAGGGCGGGCGGAACGCGGACCTTCGCTGCGCGGGCAAAATGAACCCACGCAAATAAACCTCAAGACCGGACATTCACGGCATACAGTTCCGGACCAGCAGACATCGGTGACAGCTCAAAGTTCAGGAAGGCGGATTGCAAGTCAGGCCACAAACAGATTTGACTCACTCCGTATTACGCCTGCTGACAGCTCTCATTGCAAACAACAGGTAGCTCGACACAATTGCGGCCATGAAACACCAGACTGAAGTGAATGCATAGTGAGCGAACGCGAAGCCTGCGATGACGGAAAGGGTGATTACTACGCCGAAAATCTTGATATGTTTTTCAGACGACAAGAGCAAAGGCAGGCAAACGATGCCAGCGTAGACGACCCGAATGATACTGTATGGCACGACGCCCTCCCAGATTAGTCGTGAGTTGTAGTCGATAGAGTATTTCACGATCCTGAGCGGCACCCAATCTGGATTGAAAACCAAAGGCACAAAAAGAGTCAGCCCCAGAAAGAGCCCCAAAACACTCAGAGCCAAGAAAACCATTCTTCGTTTTCTGCGCGGTTCAATAAGAAACGTCGCGAACGGTACCAGGAATGGCCAGACGAGATAGGCAAAAAAACAAGAACCCCAAGGCAAAAAGATGCGATTGCCCAGGGTCCGACTGCGCGATTTCTATCCAAAGCCCGCCTTCCGAAGCTTGCTGAACACCAAAAAAGAGAGGGAAAATTGCGAATCCCAGATATCGCCGGTCTGTCTTCAAAGCGGTCCCGATTGTATATGCCGCCACTGGTAGTAGTACAGCTGCTGTTGTGAAGCTGGCGGTCGCAGAAAAGCACATGCTCGGTGTCCTCAAGTCGCTAATTATCGGCAGCCCATTAAATTTCACAAAGGAATCGTACCACACGGACAGCCCATCTCATTGAGGCATATCAAACCTTGCGATTGGCTTCCCTTTGCCTTTGGGCGTGATAAACGAACGGCTGCAATGCGAAAGTAATGCAGCGGCGCAAATGATCGTTTTGAATGTCTCACTCGGGCTGGAAGCAGACCTTTTAAATATCCCAACAGACGGCAGTAACGTCCCGCATAGTAGAAGTTCTGGCAGAGCCCCGCGAACGGCTGTTGTGGCGCTGAATAGTGCGGTGCGCGCAATGCCCGACTAAGTCGGCTGGCTGCAATGGCGCAAGTCAGAGGTATATTTCGCATGAGTTTGCCGCGCGGCTCGGCAAAGCCGCACGGCAGGTTTTGCTCAGATCCGGTGTCTCAGGCGTCTATGGCGTAACCTGCGCTGAGCGTGCTATCGGCGCGGCGTTGGGTGGCGCGCAAGGTATCCAGACCGCGCCGCCCGTCGGGCCGCTGGATGCCCAGGACGAGCGGGACGTATTGTCCTCCGGCCAGAAGCTTCGGTAGGGCGATGGCCGCCGCCGACTGGTCGAAATAGACAACCTCCTGTCCCTGATAGCGCCCCAGCGTGAGGCGCGGGTTGAAGCCGATCCCGCCACAGCGGAACTCAAGCTGCGTCGTTGGCATGCCGTGCACGATCATCGTGCCCTGCGTGCCGCAACGCACCGCCAGCCGCGCGCGGTCCAGCAGGGTCACTACGCAGGGGTCGCGGGGCTTGCCCATAGGATCATCATCCCCCTGCCAATGCGGGGCGGGTTACGTGCCGGGCAGCGGATTGGCCGCCTGAATGCCCCCCACCATGACCGAACTTTCAGGCACAAGGGCTGCGTCCCAGGTCATTTTGACGATCTGGTCGGCACCGGGGGCAAGGCCGGCGATCGGTGTCTCGCCGATCAGGTAGGTGCCGGGGACCAACGGGTTGGGCACCGTGCTGCCGGGCATGTTGGACGGCATCCATTCCTGCGGATAGCGGAATTCAAAGCCGGGAAAATGGGTGATCATGGCTCGGGCCCAGAAATCGCTGGTGGCGAACCAGACCCGCCGCCGCCACGGCGGTATGCGCGCGAAGCTTGGCGATGGTACCGTCCATCGCGTCGTCGTTTTCGGAATGCGTATAAATCGCGACGCCCTCCTGCCGGACCTCTTGGGGGATGTCTTCTTGCTCGGTCAGGCCCAACTCCCTGATCAGCGCCCTGAGCTTTTCGATCTCATCGTCGGGGATAGCAGGGGCCAGTGCCACCGCAAGGCGCGCAGGGTCGGGATCGAACGGCACCCGGACCGTGCCACGGTAATAGACCGGCATACCCTTGCGCCCCAGAACGAACCGTTCAGAATTGGCGCCATCATGGATCACGACCTGTCGTTCGTCGCCCTCAAGGTGCGGCGCATCTGCCTGCAGCAGGTACTGCCCCGGCACAATGTCCGTCGCGTGATAGCTTTGCGTCTCTTTCGACAACTTCAGAACGATGGGCTTGGATTGGGTGTCTTTCTCCCTGCGGGTTGCGGTGACCTTTGCATTGGAAATGGTTTTCCAATTTGGGTCCTCGACGCGCACGTCCAGGGCGCCTTTTGCAATCCGTTCCATGATAAATTCATGTCAAATTGGCAAAAGGCCCTGCCGGTCACGCGGACCGGCAGGGATGTCCCGTCAGATGTTGACGATGGCAATGTGGCGCCGCGGGTGAGTCCAGGAATAGGCCTCGTCGTAGTCCCATCCACTGCTGGGCCCAGCATCGCCCCCCGCAGGGTTAAAGGCTCGGCCCTGCGCGTCGATGCCAATAGTATAGGCCCCCTCGTCAGAGGCGCCGCTCACCAGAAAGCGGGCTGTCGTGGTCCAAGCGTTGTCGGTATCGGTGACGTGCCAGTGGTCATAGTCCGCCGTCGCATCCATCCGGCCCAGCGGTGTGCCTTCGCAACTACGGCCAAACAGAATGGCATTGCGTAGATGCGCCGCCGACACTTCGCAGGAAACCCGGATTTCGATGTCCGTGCCTTCGGGCCTACGAATGACCGGACACACGTCCGGCAGCGGCGACCAGCCACCGGTTCCCGAAGGACGCCACTGCATCGCAGTAAAGACCGCATGGGGCCGGATGTTGTCGATCTGGATGGGCACGGCCGCACTGGTATCCACGACGTTCTTGCCTGCATCGCCCAGTTCAAGTTGCATCTCGTAGCGGCCATTGGCATAGCGCTGCGTGCGCCAGTTCAGCAACCAGTGCGGAAACACCAGATCACCGGCAGGCAGGATGGGATACCATCCGTCCGAATCTGGCACGATGTGGATCGGCCCTCCCGCACCAAGGCGTGGCGCCCACCAGCTTTCGTCCTGCACCGGAGTAAAGCTGCCGCTGCTCTGATGTTTCTTCATCAGCCGGTATTGCACTGCGCCGGAAAAGCGGTGGCAGCCATGCAGTTGCACCGTCGACCACAGTGGTGCCGTGGTGAGAGTGTCGCGCGCAGAGGTGGACAGCCCCCCCGACCGCGCCCGGTTAACCATGCGCCCATAGCCCGTACTCAGATCGAAGTAGGGGGACTCAAGCGGCATCAGGCCCGCTGTCAGGATTGTCGGCGCGGAACAGCCGGAAGGGTCAATCTCGGGCCCTTCGCAATTGGGCGAGGACACCGCATGCGCTTCTGCTTCCAGCACGACATCCGACAGTCCGGTGCTGTTCCAACGCACGTCAAAGAAGCCTTCGGAATAAATCACTTCGTCGGTGCCATCGCCATCCACGTCCTGGGTCACACGGAAGGTAATATCGGGGACATCCTTGATCTTGGTCCAGATACCCAGAACGATATCGGTACAACGCCAGAACGGCCCGACCCAGTGGTGAGAGTCTAGATCTGGGGCGGCTTTGCGCATTTCATCGCTCATATCCACATCGAATGGCTGTCCCTTATCGGGCAGGGGTGGCGGCACGCGATGCGCGCGCATCTCAAGCTCGGCCTCCAGTTTTTCCGTGCTGGTCCCGAAAGACCCGCGGCTGACAAGCGCCTCAAGCTGGGCCGTAACGGTCTCTCCGGCTTCCTCGCGCAGCCGGTCCAGTACCTCGGGTCGCCGCAGCAGCGCGGCCAGTTGCGCGGGCTGTGCCGCCCCACGCTTAAAAGGATCAGGTTTTGGTTTCGGAATTTCGATGGGCGTCGCTGCAACCGACGGACGCCCGGCAAACCGCTCTTCTGGCGGGCGTGGCCATTTGATCCGGGGCGGTTCGAGCTCCAGTTCGGGTACCGGAATCCGCTCCAGCCAATCTTTCAGGCGGATGGGATAGAGCGTCGGGAAACAAAGCCGCGCGCGCCGCCATTTGATGATCCAGTCGATTTCCCAAGCGGGGATCCAGACACAGAAGTGGCCGCATTCATCTGTCGTGGCCGTTGTGACCGGTTCGCGTTTGCATTTCGTCGGAAAAAACCATGACCAGCGCGGCCAGCCCGGCGGGCTGTAGATGTGAAACGAACAATCGGTATCCTCGACATGCACAGTGGCGTTGGGCACGCCTTCCAATTCACCCGAGACCGGGTTGCGTTTGACAACCTGCCCGCAGACGCGGCGAAACAGCAGCAGGTCCGGATCGATCCGCCATTGCAGTTCTTTGTGAAGTTTGCTGAATTTCTGTCCCTTGAGGGTTTGCAGCGGCGCTCCGGTCAAATCCGCGAGACGCACGGCCTGCATATCAGAGATCTTGGCATCAATTGGGTCCATGCGGTCTTTTTCGGTTTTCATGTGATGTCCTCCTTTAAAATTTCTGACCGCGCTGGCGGCAGCCTTATAGGCAAGGCAAATGCGCCCCGTCAGTTTTCTGAAATAGTCAAGAATAGGCAAAAAAAACGCGGTGCCTATGGTGTGAACAGAAACAACCACCAATCCATGATTCCTTCATAGGTTGTATGGAGGGAACGGAGTTGATTTCCGTCAACGCGGCGGATATCGGCGCGGTGTTTCGCCAACTTCATGAACGTCTGCAACTTCGTCCGCAGGCTCAAGACGCTCGGCAGCCTCACGCCCTACGAACACATCTGCAAGATTTGAACTTCAGATCCAGATCGATCCATCTTGACTGCGATCCTGCAAATGCCGGGACTGAACAGGGGATCATCTTCATCAATCGCAATGGCTTGCGCGATGGTGAGCCATTGTCGCGCCATTGGTCCGAGAGACAATGGCGACCACAGAGCACGGCCCGCACAAGACGCTTTACAACCATGAAATACGACAAGCCGCGATATCAACGTCCCAACCGGAATGAGATCATGTTCGGAAGGCTCAAGGACTGGAGGCGCGTTGCAACCAGATACGACCGGTGCCCCAGGGCCTTCTTCTCCGCCATCACCCTCGCCGCAACCCTCATCTACTGGCTATGAGATGCCGTAACGGGTCTTGCGTTGCGCATCACCATTACCGCTTGCCAGATCACCGCTGCGCTGTCGCCATTCCCGTATCAAACCTGATTGGAGGAATAGGGGATGAAACTGTTTATCGGACTGGATGTGTCATTGGCCAAGACGGCGATCTGCGTGGTCAGCGAGCATGGAAAGATCGTTAGGGAAGCTGAGGTCGCCAGCGAACCGGAGCCTTTGCTCGCGTGTCTTCAGGCCCTGGACGGCAATATTGCCGCCCTGGGTCTTGAGGCCGGCCTCTTGTCACAGTGGCTGCATCGCTGGCTGACAGGTGCCGGGCTGGATGCCGTTCTGATGGAGACACGGCAGGTGAAGGGTGCCTTGAAGGCCATGCCCATCAAAACAGATCGTAGGGATGCCGAAGGCATTGCGCGTCTGCTTCACCTCGGATGGTTCCGCCCCGTCTAATGCAAGTCAGTTTCGGCGCAGGAGGTTCGCGCCATTCTCAGTGCTCGGAAGGCGATCCAGCAGAACATGATCGCGCTGGAGATGTCACTGCGCCGGCTCTTGTGTAACTTTGGTTTGAAAGTCGGGGCGATCTCCCGAGGAAAGTTTGAGCATCGCATTCGAGAGCTCGCTGGGGGCAATGTCATGCTCGAGACAGCAACAGCTCCCATGTTGCGTGCAAGGGCGTCGCTGCGCCAGGAACTTGCGGATCTTGAAAAACTGGTTCGGCAGATGGCTCAGGACGACCCGGTTTGTGTGCGACTGATGACGATGCCAGGGGTTGGTGCAGTTGTCGCCCTGACTTACCGGTCCGCCGTCGACGACCCTGCGCGCTTCACCTCTTCGAAGAATGTTGGCCCTTG
>NZ_JBHFPE020000013.1:0-95042 GCF_043355935.2 Roseovarius roseus
CGCTGTCGATGTCGCCGATCTTGAGGTTGCAGACCTCGGCCGCGCGCAGCCCGGCACCATAGCTGATGTGTCAACGCAGCCCGATACTTCAGGCCCGGCCCCGGTGCCGCCATCAGGATGTCGGACACCTCCTCGACGCTGAAGACGACCGGCAGCTTGCGCGGTTCCGTGCGGAATTGCATGAACCGCTTCATCTCTTCGCGCCCGCAGGTCATGCCGAAAAAGAACCGCAGCGCCACGATCCGCACGTTGAACGTCGAGGGCGTGACCCCGTTGTCCGTCATATGGAGCTGATAGGCGCGCAGATCCTCCGGCGTCGCCGTGTCGGGTGATCGCCCGAGGAAAACGGCGAAATCCTTGATCGCCCGGATGTGGGACTTCTGCGCCTTGTCGCCCATCCCACGGATGCGCATGTCTTCGATCATCCGCTGGCGCAGCGGGCTTACTCTCTCCTCTGTCATGGAAACCTCCTGTCTGATGATTGAGAAGGCCCCAATCGTCAGTCAGGTCGGCCGGATCGCAAAGTGCGCGCCGTTATGGGCGGCTCACCCCATCAGCAACATGCGCCAATGCCGCGAAGCGGCTTCGTCCATGGGCCGATAGCCACGTCTAACGCCGCTCGACGCCAAGCAATTGCCAAGGTCACTATCTGCGCATCGCTGCCCTTGGTTCAGGGCGCGGCATGGTTGGATGGATACTTCGGTCTCTGGATGGCAGGCTTCGCATTTCCAAGGCGCGGGCCGAGCACTTACAACGAATTCAAACTTTCCGCTTGAATCATTGCCGCCGTGTCGACGCGCAGCGTCAACATAGGCCTTCGATAATTGCTGAGGAAGATCCTAAACTAGGGGCTAGATGCAACGCGTACAGTTGCTCTGGCGCACTACTTGGGCAACTCGTAGGGACGCCGAGATCGCGGTCCTTGAGTACATCAACGGCTTTTACAACCCTCGCAGGCGTCATTCGTCGCTGAACGGAAATTCACCCGTGGCCTCCGAGAAGCTCGCGGCCTCACGTGAGCAACACACCGGAACGAAAACGGCGCAAGTCCATGAAGCTAAAATCCGCAAAGTTCTCGAAATAAAGTGAGTGCGCATCGATCCACGTCCCCAGTGCGTCCCCACTCAGCACTGACTCCATACAGCCAAAAGCGATACCTGAAAGTTATTCAATATTTACAGTGTCTTATAATGGTGCCCGGGGGCGGAATCGAACCACCGACACGAGGATTTTCAATCCACTGCTCTACCCCTGAGCTACCCGGGCATCGGGAACGCTTGAGCGTTCGGGTGAGGGCGTTCTAGGCGAGGGTCCGGGCGCTGTCCAGAGGCTTTGGCAACTTTTTCAATGGGGTTTTGCACGTTCGGCTTCGGCCGCTTCGATGGCAGCTTCAATATCTTCGGGATCGGTTGAGGGAATCGCGTATCCGCCGCCCAGCCAGCGGGCAAGATCGAGGTTCGCGCAGCGCTTCGAACAGAACGGTCGGTGTGCGGACACGGTCGGCTTGTTGCAGATTGGGCAGCTCATTGAGGCACCTCCAGCGGCGCGCGGTCGCGCTTCCTTTGCAACTCGTAATGGCCCAGAGGCGTCCAGCCGACCAGCGCCGTCTCGCCGCTATCCGCGCGGAATGCGGCGCGCAGGGCATCCTCGAACTGGCGACGATCCTTCTTGGCCATCGGCGCGAGGTCCAGCGTGATCTGCCCGCCAAGGCCGCGCAGGCGCAACTGGCGGGGCAGCTCGCGCGCGGCGGCGAGATTCGCCTTGTGGCCGGCAGCGGGGCTGGTATCGCCGCCCGTGTTGACGTCCACGGCAATCAGGGCGCGCGTCGGCTCCACATACATCGCGGCGCCGCCGCTGAGGGGGACATGGGGCTGGCCCAACTGCTCAAGCTGGTCCAGCACGCCCTCGGCCTCGAACCCGCCCGGCTCGGTCACGACATCGGCGGGCTCGGTCCAGTCGCGCCAAGCCAACTGGTGCGGCCCGTCGCCCTCGGTCAGAACCTCGGCCTCGCCCGCCGCATCGCCCATGACAGCGGCGGCCAGATCGGCCATGGCGCGTATATCCTCGGCAATGGCCTCGTCCTCGGCCTCGAGGCAGGAGGAGCGCAGGATGAGCCCCATCTCGGCCCCGTCCATTTCGCTGCGCGCGATCTGGATCAGCACGTCGCGGCGGTCATCATCCTTGATTCGGCGGCTGACATTCAGGCCCGGCGCACCCGGCGTCACGATGGCGTAGCGCGATTTGAACAGCAGCTTTTGCGTCACCGGCAAGGCTTTGCCCGGTTCGGCCTGCCCCGTGACTTGCACCAGCAGCGCCTGCCCCGGCGCAAGGCCGCGCACCTGCCGCAGGAAGGCCGGGCCGTCAGGCGTGCGCAGGAACATGCCGCCCTGCCCCTTGACCGGGCGATCGGCAATGGCGCGATAGATGGTGCCGACACGGGCCGCGTCGCTGTCGATCAGCACATCCTCAAGGCGTCCGCCCACAAGACGCGCGGCGGCCTCTCGCCCGCCCAGATGATCCAAAACGATGGTCTCGCGGCTCATGCCTGCGCCCTCCAACCTGCGGCCCGCAGCAACACCGCCGTCTCTGCCAATGGCAGACCGACAACGGCCGTGAACGAGCCTGAAATCCACGGGATCAACGCCCCGGCCGGGCCTTGTATCCCGTATCCACCCGCCTTGCCCTGCCAGTCGCCAGTGGCGAGATAGGCGGCGATTTCGTCATCCGACAGACGCTTCATCTTGACCTTGGTCAGCACGTCGCGCTGCCAGACACGCGCGCCGCGGCGCACGGCCACGGCGGTGATGACGCTGTGGCGCCGCCCGGAAAGTGCGCGCAGGAAACCCTCGGCCTCGCCCATACTGTCAGGCTTGCCCAGAATGCGGCGCCCGAGGGCTACGGTCGTATCCGCAGAGAGGACGATATCCTCTTCCTCCGCAACCACAGCCAGCGCCTTTTCATGCGCCATCCGGATGCAATAGGGTCGCGGCAATTCGGCCCTGGCTGGTGCCTCGTCGATATCGGGGGGGCGGATCTCGTCCGGCACCACGCCAATCTGCGCCAATAGATCCCGGCGGCGCGGGCTGGCCGAGCCTAAAACAAGGCGCGGCAAGGGATCAGATGAAACGCTCATAGCATCCGGTTTTCAGACGGGGCGCGGACACGTTTCACCTCTGGCAAAACGCGTTGCCGCACCAAATCTAAAAAAGCGCGAAACAACGTTTCGCCGTTACTTGAACCGGTAATTGATCCGGCCCTTGGTCAGATCATAGGGGGTCATTTCGACCTGCACCTTGTCGCCTGCCAGAACGCGGATGCGGTTCTTGCGCATCTTGCCTGCCGTATGTGCGATGATCTCATGGCCGTTTTCCAGCTCGACCCTGAATGTCGCATTCGGCAGGAGTTCCTTGACGACACCGGGAAATTCGAGCGTATCTTCCTTGGCCATGTGGTCTCCTAAAGCGGTACTTTCCGCACTGCTGCGCGGAACAGCGCCTTAAATGGCCCCATTCCCTGCCTTTTTCAAGGGCTATTAACGCAAGGCCCTAATGGCACCGCCATCGGGCCGGCCGATTTCCGCGCTCAGCGCAGCGTGACCGTGGGCGGCGCCGCATCGCGCCCGGCCTGATCGGCCCAATGGGCCCGGTTCAGAACGCCGCCATCGGCGCGCACATGTGCCACACGGGACATATCAATCTCGCCAATCGTCCAGCCCGGTTGGTTGAGAACGCCTTCGGCGATGATTCCGGTGGGGGGAAATCCATGATCCGGCGGGCTAAAGATACCGCCCATCCCGATATTGACATCGACCGCTGGCGACCAACGCGCATCGCCCACCAGCGACGACATCACGCTGACGCATTGCGCCTCGAGCGCCCGCGCCATCGAGCCGATTCGCACCCGGCTATAGCCTGCCAGCGTGTCGGTGCAGGAGGGTACCAGCAGCAGCTCGGCTTCGCTGACGGCCCGCGCCAGCATTGGAAACTCGCTATCATAGCAGATCAGGATCGCGACCTTGCCAAGGCTGGTGTCGAACACCTGCAGCTTGCCGCCCGGCACGACATCCCAAGGCGTCCGCTCGAAGCGGGTCATGATCTGCTTGTCCTGAATGCCGCGCCCCCCGCCCGGCGTGAAAAGGCAGGCGCGGTTCACAGGGCGCGGGCCGATTGCATCGTCGAATACAGGTGCAGATGCGCTGAGAATATGAACATTATGCGCCGATGCCAGATCAGCATGCAGGTCATTCGCGTCGGTCATAAGGTCCGAGGTCGCGCGCAGGCACCCTTCCAGATCGCCAGCCTTCTCGGCACCGGCCAGCATCGACAGCTCAAGCGCGCCATACTCGGGAAAGACCAGAAGCTCGGCCCCTTGCCCAGCGGCATGGCTCACCCATTCGGTCAGTTTTGCCTTGTAAGCCGCCCAGTCGGGCAGCGGATCCAGCGGGTATGCGGCGGTTGCTATCTTCATGCCGCCGAACATATCAGCGCCGCCTGCGGCGTCCAGCCCCCCTACTTCATCTTGGAGGCAAATACTCATGCACCGCCCGCAAAGGGCGCAGCAATGGCCCTTCAGGCGCCGCCGGTGAATTGCAGCTTGGCCAGCCGCGCATAAAGACCATCTTCGGCTACAAGGCTGTCATGCGTGCCGGTCGCCACGATGCGGCCCGCCTCCATCACGATGATGCGGTCGGCCTTTTTCACCGTGGCCAAGCGATGCGCAACGATGATCGTGGTGCGTCCCTCGGCCAGTTTGTCGACGGCCTCCTGCACCGCGCGCTCGCTCTCGGCATCCAGCGCACTGGTCGCCTCGTCCAGCAAAAGGACCGGCGCGTCGCGCAGGATGGCGCGGGCGATGGCGATGCGCTGTTTCTGACCACCGGACAGCATCACGCCGCGCTCGCCCACGGGGCTGTCATATCCTTCGGGCAAATCCATGATGAACTCATGCGCCGCCGCCGTGCGCGCTGCAGCCTCCACCTCGGCGTCGGTAGCGTCAAGGCGGCCAAAGCGGATATTCTCGCGCGCCGAGGCGGCAAAGATCACCGGGTCCTGCGGAACCAGCGCCATCACGCGGCGAAACGCATCGCGCCGCATATCGGCTAGCGCGACACCGTCCAGCAGGACGCGGCCCGACACCGGATCATAGAAGCGTTGCAACATCTGGATCACGGTCGTCTTGCCCGCGCCCGATGGGCCGACCAGCGCGACGGTTTCGCCCGGCTTGATATGCAGGTCGAACCCGTGCAGCGCGGGCACATCCGGACGCGCGGGATAGACGAATTCGACGTTCTCGAAGCGGATATCACCAGTGACATGCGCCGGAAGCGCGGCAGGCGCGGCAGGATCCTGAACCGGATCGTTGCTGCGCAGCAGCTCGACCAGACGCTCGGTCGCGCCCGCGGCGCGCTGAAGCTCGCCCCAGATCTCGGACAGCGCGCCCACGGCGCCCGCCACCATGACCGAATAGATCACGAACTGCACCAGCGAGCCTGCGCTCATGTCGCCGCCGCGCACATCGCGCGCGCCGATCCAGAGGACACAGACGACGCCGGTGAAGACGAGGAAGATCACGATCACCGTCATCATCGCCCGCACGCGGATGCGCTGGCGGGCGGATTGATAGCTGCGCTCGGTCGCGGCGCCAAAATCATCGCGCGTCGCGGCCTCATGGGTAAAGGCCTGCACGGCCTGAACGCTCAGCAGCGCCTCGGAGGCCTTGCCCGAGCTTTCGGCGATCCAGTCCTGATTGTCACGGCTAAGACGGCGCAGCTTGCGCCCCAGCGTCATGATGGGCACGATGATCAGTGGCACGATCAAAAGGACCAGACCGGTCAGCTTGGGCGACGTCGCCATCATCAGGACAAGGCCGCCCGCAAAGATCAGCGCATTGCGCAGCGCGATCGAGATGGACGAGCCGATGACGCTGAGGATCAGCGTGGTGTCGGTGGTGATCCGGCTGAGAACCTCGCCGGTCATGATCTTTTCAAAGAAGACCGGGCTCATCCCGATCACGCGGTCGAAAACGGCCCGCCGGATATCGGCGACCACACGCTCGCCCAGCTTGGTCACCAGCGCATAGCGCAGCCCCGTACCCACGGCCAATAGCGCGGTAATCAGCAGCGCTGCCATGAAATAGCGGTCGAGTATCTCGCCATTCTCGGCGTTGAAATTGTCGATCACACGGCGCACGGCCAGCGGCAGGGTCAGCGACACCGCCGCCGTCAAGAAGAGCGCGGCGCCAGCCGCCGCCATCAGCAGCTTGTAGGGCGCAAGGAACGGGGCCAGAGACGCCAGGGCGCCGATCCGCTTGGACGGGTCTCGGTCGCGCATCTCGGCGCTGCTTGCTCCATTTCGGGCCATCTGTCGCTCCTGTCATGGGGGCTGTCGCGGCCCGTTCTTGGCCCGGTCGGCACTGGGCGTCAAGCGCCCTTTCGCCGCAGAACGCCCGGCCAGCGCCGGGCGCCTGCGCTACGCCGCGTCACTCGGACTGATTGCGCTCGGCCTCGATCTGGCGCCATTTGGCGACATTGGCGTTGTGCTGCTCCAGCGTCTCGGCAAAGGCATGCCCGCCGCTGCCATCTGCCACGAAGAACACGTACTCCGTCACAGCCGGATCGACCGCCGCCATGATGCTTGCCTCGCCCGGATTTGCGATGGGTGTGGGCGGCAACCCTTCGATCACGTAGGTATTCCAGGGGGTTGCGGCGCGCAGTTCACTCGCGCGCAGGCCGCGGCCCAGCACGCCCTTGCCCTCGGTGATGCCATAGATCACGGTAGGGTCCGTCTGCAGGCGCATACCGCGCTTCAGACGGTTCTCGAACACCGAGGCGACCTGCCGCCGCTCATCCGGCAGGCCGGTCTCCTTTTCGATGATCGACGCGAGGACCAGCAATTCCTGCTCATTCTCCAGCGGCAGACCTTCGGCGCGGCTGGCCCATGCGGTGGCAACGATCACCTCCTGCGCTTCGGTCATCCGCTCGATCACGCTGGCGCGGGTGTCGCCCTTGGTCACCTCGTAGCTGTTGGGCGCAAGCGTGCCCTCGGCGGGGATCTCGGCCAATTCGCCCTCCAGCACCTCGACGGCCTTCAGGCCTTCCACCACCTGCCAGCTGGTCGTGCCCTCGGCAATGGCGACGCGGTAGCGTGTATCGGCCTGCGCGCGCACCTCTGCAAAGGCCTCGGGGGCCTCCTCATCAGTCGGATCATAGGCCGCCTTCTCGACATAGCGGTTCGATTCCAGGTCCAGCTCGCGCAGCTCGATCTCGCTATCGGTCACGCCGATGCGGTAGACAATCTCGGTGCCGCAGGTGCTGGCCCCGCCGCGGGTGATGATACCCGTGATCTGGTCCATCGTCGCGTGCGCGGGGATCAGCCAGCTACCCGCCTTGAGATCGCCGGACTTGCCCGCATAATCGGCGCCGATGCGAAAGATCATCGGGCTGGTGATCGCGCCCTGTTCCGCCAGCTTGGCTGAGGTCGTGCGCATGGACGCGCCACGCTCGACCCGCAGACAGACGGGCGCGTCAGACGGGCCTTCAGCGGTGTAGGTGTTCTGGCCCCAGACGATGACACCGCCCAAGAGAAAAACAATCACGACCAGAAAGCTGATCGCGCTGGAGGCAATATTGCGCCACATCAGCGGACGGCACCGAAACAGACGCTGGCATTCGTTCCGCCAAAGCCGAAGCTGTTCGACAGGGCCACCTTGACCTTGCGCTCGACCTTCTTGTTCGGGGCCAGATCCAGCGGTGTCTCGACCGCCGGGTTGTCCAGATTGATCGTGGGCGGGATCACCTGATCGCGAATGGCGAGGATGGCAAAGATGCCCTCGATCGCGCCTGCAGCGCCCAGAAGGTGGCCAGTTGCCGACTTGGTCGAACTCATCGTCGCCTTCGAGGCCGCATCGCCCAACAGGCGCTCGACCGCCTTCAGCTCGATCGTGTCGGCCATGGTCGAGGTGCCATGCGCGTTGATGTAGTCCACGTCCTTCGGCTCGACCCCGGCATGGCCCAGCGCCATCTTCATCGCGCGGTAGCCGCCCTCGCCATCCTCGCTGGGGGCGGTGATGTGATAGGCGTCGCCCGAAAGGCCATAGCCCAGAACCTCGGCATAGATCTTGGCGCCGCGCGCCTTGGCATGCTCGTATTCCTCCAGCACGACGATGCCGGCGCCCTCGCCCATGACGAAACCGTCGCGGTCCGCGTCATAGGGCCGGCTGGCCGCCTTGGGATCATCGGCGCGCTTGGTCGAGAGGGCCTTGCAGGCGTTGAAGCCTGCGATCCCGATCTCGCAGATCGCCGCCTCGGCGCCGCCCGCGACCATCACGTCGGCGTCGCCGAACATGATCAGCCGCGCGGCATCGCCGATGGCATGTGCGCCGGTCGAGCAGGCCGTGACCACCGAATGATTCGGCCCCTTGAAACCATAGCGGATGCCCACCTGGCCACTGATGAGGTTGATGAGCGCGCCTGGAATGAAGAAGGGCGAGACACGCCGCACGCCCTTGTCGCGGATGATCAGCGTCGTCTCCTCGATGGAGCGCAGCCCGCCGATGCCGGAGCCGATCATGACGCCGGTACGCTCGCGCGCCTCCTCGTCCTCGGGCATCCAGCCCGCATCCTCGACCGCCTGCTGCGCAGCAGCGACACCGTAGAGGATGAAATCATCGACCTTGCGGCGCTCTTTGGGCTCCATGTAGTCGTCGGCATTGAACGTGCCGTCCGTGCCATCGCCAAGGGGAACCTCGCAGGCATACTTCGTCTGCACGTTGACCGGATCGAAACGCGTGATCGGGCCAGCGCCCGATTGGCCATCCAGAAGGCGGCTCCAGCTTTCCTCGACGCCGGAGGCCAGCGGTGTGACCAATCCAAGGCCCGTTACGACAACACGGCGCATATTTTGCCCCTTCCAACAAGTTCGTTGGCGCCGCTCTTACCCCGGCTTGGGGCCGGGGGGCAAGTCCGCGCTGGCGTGGTGGCGGCCCGCCGCCTTACTGAAAGGCGGCCACAGGCTCGTTCGGGGCATCGGCCATCGCAATTGCCTCGGCCAGATCGACATTATGGGCCATCAGCGCATGGCCAATCAATGTCCCCGCGATGTTGGGCACGTATTTCAGCCGCGCGATGTCATCGACGCTCGAAACCGTGCCGCGCGCGATGACGGGATGGCGCGTGCGCGCCGCAAGGCCGCTGATCATCCCCAGCGTCCCGTCAGTCTCGCCGATCATCGCCCCCACATCGGTCACGATGACTCCCGCCAGCGGATCATCCTCGAAGGCCTTGAGAAAACTGTCGGGCGCAAAGCTTGATCGTTCGCGCCAGCCATCGGTAACGACACTGCCCTCATACACGTCAAGCGACATGACGACCTGATCGGGATACCGCTTGGCCAGCTGGTGCAGCAGATCGGGATTGCGCGCGGCCATGGTGCCGATGACGACACGGCCTACCCCCCGGTCGATCCAGGCCGCGACCTGATCGCGCGACCGGAAACCGCCGCCCAGTTGCACGGGAATGCGCGCGGCGCGGATGATCTCCTCGACCAGCGCGTTATTCTCGCCGTCGCCGCGCAAGCCGTTGATGTCGGTCACATGCATCCACTCAGCGCCCGCATCGGCAAACCGCCGCGCCGTTTCAACCGGATCGACATGCCACAGAACCGGCTCGTCAAGCTGGCCGCGCGTCAGCGAGACGCATTTGCCATCCAGAAGTTCTAGTGTGGGATAAATGATCATGGTCCTGCCCCGCAATCGTCGCACCGCCCAGCGCGGTGGCAGGTCCAGAATGCCACATTCGAGCGGTACCCCGATATTCCCAAATCGGCATTCGCCGCACCATTCGCGGCCAGCACGTCACATCACCGGGCCGTGAAGCCGCGTGAAAATTTCTGGAACCCAAACCGGGAGCGCCCGTTGTGTCCGCAGATGCAATCTAAAAACTCTAGGAGGCAATGATTATGAAACATCTGACCGCAAGCGCATTCGCCCTGACCATCGCAGCAACCGGCGCAATGGCCGACAACCATGGCGACATGAACAAGTCGATGGAACTGAACGAGATGCAGGGCGAGCTGATCCGCACGCGCGACATCACCGGCGGTGCCGTCTACACCACGAACGAAGCCGATGACGAAGGCTGGGACGGCGTCGCGTATGACAGCGTCGGCGCAGACTGGAACCAGGTCGGCGAGATCGAGGACGTGGTCCTGTCCAAGGACGGCCAGATGAAGGGCATTGTTGCCGAAGTCGGCGGCTTTCTCGACATTGGTGACAAGCACGTCATGATCGCCGTCGAAGATGTCCGTCTCGTGCCGGTCGACGACCAGAGCTATGCTCTCGTCACGCGCATGAACGAAGAGCAGTTGGAAGAGATGCCGGGCGTCGACGAAGGCTTCTGGAATTGATGTGAGAGCGGCCGCGCCCAGCGCG
Organism: Roseovarius roseus; assembly: GCF_043355935.2. Taxonomy (NCBI): domain Bacteria; kingdom Pseudomonadati; phylum Pseudomonadota; class Alphaproteobacteria; order Rhodobacterales; family Roseobacteraceae; genus Roseovarius; species Roseovarius roseus. Next base: position 10,426 of record NZ_JBHFPE020000013.1, read on the forward strand.
GCCCCTTAGCAGTTGAACGACAAAGGGCGCTGGATGATCCAGCGCCCTTTTTTATGTCTTCGGATGATGTCGATTAAGTGACTGCCATCACGTCATTGCCGGGAGTGGCGCGCGGCATGGAAGCCAGCCGCCGGCCCGGCCGCCCCTCAGGACGCTTCCTTGATGAACTTGACCGCGTCGCCGAAGGTCTGGATGTTCTCGGCGGCGTCATCGGGGATCTCGATGCCGAACTCTTCCTCGAAGGCCATGACCAGCTCGACCGTGTCCAGGCTGTCTGCGCCAAGATCGTCGATGAAGGAAGCGTTCTCGACAACCTTGTCCTCTTCGACGCCCAGATGCTCGACTACGATCTTCTTCACGCGGTCTGCGATATCGCTCATGTCATAATCCTTGTTTTCTCGATGGGCGCCTCGGCCCGTTTTTGCCCCCGCCCGACAGGCGGGTGGCGACGTGAATGGTGCCCTTTGCGGGCGGTAAGTCAATGCCGATCACGGCAAGCCGGGCAAAGCCACGCTGCGCTCCCCCGGCAAATCTGCGCCGCCTATAGCATATGGCGCGCGCGAGGCAAATGTTTTCGCCGTATTGTCCGGCGCGGATATGCCGGGCATTTCTACAGCATCGCCATGCCGCCATTGACGTGCAACGTCGATCCGGTGACATAGCCCGCCTCGTCGCTGGCCAGATACAGAACCGCCGCCGCGATTTCGCCGGGGGTGCCCATGCGGGCGGCCGGGATCTGGCCGTTGATCTTGGCCTTCTGGTCGTCCGTCAGCTTCTCGGTCATGGCCGTGGCGATAAAGCCGGGGGCGACCGCATTGGCGGTGATCCCGCGGCTGGCGACCTCGTAGGCGATGGATTTGGTCATGCCGACGACACCGGCCTTGGAGGCGGCGTAGTTGGCCTGGCCGGGATTTCCAGTCGCGCCCACGATCGAGCTGATGTTGATGATCCGGCCCCAGCGCGCCTTCATCATCGGGCGCATCACGCCGCGGCACAGGCGCATCGTGCTGGTCAGGTTCACGTCCAGCACGCTTTGCCATTCATCATCCGACATGCGCATGAAGATCTGATCGCGCGTGATCCCGGCATTGTTGACGAGGATATCGAGGCTGCCCATCGCCTCGATCGCCTGTTTCGGCAGCGCCTCGACCGCGTCCTTGTCCGAAAGGTTGCAGGGAAGGACGTGTGCGCGCTCACCAAGCTCCTTGGCCAGCGCCTCCAGCGGCTCGGTCCGGGTGCCGCTGAGACCCACGGTGGCGCCCGCAGCGTGAAGGACGCGGGCGATCTCGCCGCCGATACCCCCCGATGCGCCGGTCACCAGCGCGGTCTTGCCTGTCAGATCAAACATCATGAATTCCTCTCAAGTCTCTTGCAACGCGGCGGCGGCAGCGGCCACATCCTCGGAGGTGCCGATATTACGCACAGCGATATCGCGCTCGATCCGGCGGACCATGCCCGACAGCGCCTTGCCCGCGCCGATCTCCCATGTCTCGGTCACGCCCTGCTGCGCCATGTAGCCCACGCTCTCGCGCCAGCGGACGGAGCCTGTGACCTGCTCAACCAAAAGCGCGCGGATCTCCTCGGGGTCCGTCACGGCGGCGGCGCGCACATTGGCAATCAACGGCACGGCGGGCGCGTCCATCGCGACCTCTTCTAGCGCGTCCTTCATCACCTCAGCGGCGGGCTGCATCAGGGCGCAGTGGAACGGGGCGCTGACCGGCAGAAGCATCGCGCGCTTGGCGCCGCGCTCTTTCGCCATGTCGACCGCGCGCTCGACTGCGGCCTTGTGGCCCGAGACGACGACCTGTCCGGGATCGTTGTCGTTTGCCGCCTGGCAGACATCGCCCTCTGCGGCATCCTTGGCCAATGCCGTCACCGCCTCGAAATCAAGCCCGAGGATCGCGGCCATGGCGCCGACGCCCACCGGCACGGCCTCTTGCATGGCGCGTCCACGGATGCGCAGGAGGCGGGCGGTATCGGCAATGCTGAGCGCGCCTGCCGCGGCCAACGCGGAATATTCGCCGAGCGAATGGCCAGCGACGAAATCGGCGGCATCCAGCGTCACGCCCTCGGCCTCGAGCGCGCGCAGCGCGGCCAGAGAGGTGGCCATCAGCGCAGGCTGCGCATTCTGGGTAAGCGTCAGCGTGTCCTGATTGCCGTCCCAGATGGTCGCGGACAGCGCCTCGCCCAGCGCATCGTCGACCTCGTCGAACACATCGCGCGCGGCGGGATAAGCCTCGGCCAGCGCACGGCCCATACCGATGGTCTGCGCGCCCTGCCCCGGAAAAATGAATGCTCGGCCCATGCTGGCCCTCCCTGTTATCATTGGCCTCGACTGACTGACAGGATCGATACCGCGCAAGCGCCCGCGAGGCAATGGCGCAGGGGAATTGTGCGTTCCCGCAGGATTGCCCCCGCGAGGCAATGCGTTACCCTTGGCGCGATAAAACCGCAAAAGGACGTCCTCCATGCACCTTGGCAATTCCACGACCAGCTATGGCAGTGTCACCAAGTTCTTTCACTGGACCATCGCGCTGATGATCCTGACCATGTTTCCCTTGGGCTGGATCGCCAGCGAGTTGGCCGAGAGGATCGAGGCGCCGGAGATCGCCACCACCGACGCGGTGCTGGAATGGGCCAAGCTACTGTTTTCCATACACAAGACGCTGGGTGTTACGATCTTTGCGCTCGCCCTGATGCGCATCCTCTGGGCTATTGCACAGCCCAAGCCAGCACTCTTGAACGGAGACAAGCCGCTGGAAGCGTGGCTGGCCGAGACGGTGCACTGGCTGCTCTATGGCACGCTGGTGGCGGTCCCGCTCAGCGGCTGGGTGCATCATGCGGCGACGACGGGTTATGCGCCGATCTGGTGGCCTCTGGGCCAGGGCCTGCCTTTTGTGCCCAAGGACCCGGGCGTGGCCGAAATCTCGGCCGCATTGCATTTCATCCTGCAATGGGTGCTGGCGGGCGCCATCGCCCTGCATGTCGCGGGCGCGCTCAAGCATCACGTCATCGACCGCGACGCTACCCTCCGCCGGATGCTGCCGGGCCACCTGACCGCCTTGCCGACCGACCGTCAGCCGGGCCATGTTTTGCCGGTTCTTGCGGCGCTGGCCGTCTGGGGCGCGGCCCTGGGCCTGGGCGCCTGGGCCGGTTGGCTGACCCCGGAGGAGGACGCGCGCGCCGAGGCGCTGGCAGAGGTCAGCAGCGAATGGCAGGTCGAGGATGGCAGCCTGAACATCACCATCGTTCAGAACGGCTCGGACGTGACCGGCAGCTTCGAGGATTGGACGGCGGATATCAGCTATGACCCGGAGGCGAATTCAGACGGGCGGCACGGCGCGGTCACTGTCACCGTCTCGATCCCGTCGCTGACGCTGGGTTCGGTCACCGGGCAGGCGATGGGGGCCGATTTCCTTGCCGCTGAGGAATATCCGACGGCCGTGTTCGAGGCCGATCTGATCGAAGAGGACGGGCTGATAGCCGACGGCACCCTGCGCATCAAGGACCAGTCCGTGCCCGTGCGCATGCCCGTCGATCTGGTGATCGAGGGCGATACGGCAGAGGCGTCTAGCGCGCTGACAGTCAACCGGCTGGATTTCGGGATCGGGACCGGAACGCAGGACGAAAGCTCGCTGGCCTTCGATGTCCGCATCGACTGGGCGCTGACGGCAACCCGAGGCGAGGCACCGCAGGAGTGACCATGAAAAAAAGGCCCGCGCTCCCATTCCGGAGCGCGGGCCTTGATCAGCGGCGCGTTAGCGCCGGATCACTCGGCCTTGCCAGCCTCGATCGAGATCTCGACATCCAGCTCGTCGCTGATGTTCGGCGCATAGGCGCCAACGCCGAAATCCGAGCGCTTGATCGTCGTCTCGGCATCGAAACCCAGCCAAGGCTTGTTCTGCATCGGGTGCGACCCGCTCTGATTCAGCTCGGTCTCCAGCTGCACGGATTTGGTGATGCCATTGATCGTCAGATCGCCGGTGATGATCGCCTCATCATCATCCGTCACCTCGATGGACGTGGATTTGAACGTGATCATGTCGCCGTCGTCGGCGCCAAAGAAATCCGGGCCCATCAGGTGCTCGAACCGCTTTTCCCAGCCGGTATAGAAGGAGGACAGCGGGATCGACACCTCGACCGAGGAATTGGCCGGATCGGCCTCGTCGAACATGATCTGGCCTTCCCAACCGGCAAACATGTTGAACGTGGTCGAATAACCCAGATGGTCGTAGGTGAACATGACCTGGCTGTGGCTGGAATCCAGCGTATAGGCCTCGGGGGCGGCAGCGGCGCCAGTGGCGGTCAGCGCAACGGCGGCGGCGATAAGCGAAGTCTTCATTGTCAGATCTCCTGTTTGTTACGGGCACTCAGGTACCAAGGTATCGCAAACAGGGCGCAAGGCAATCGCGCAGAAACAAACAGGTCGTGTGGAGCGGCGCAGGCTTGCCGATGCCTGCGTCGCCCGCGCCGAATCAGATCCCCCGACCAGCCAGCATGTCATGAAGCGCGGCCTCGACCTTGGGGTCGGTAACCGGCACGCTCATCAGCGGCATGCCCGCGCCGCAACGTGCGGTCAGCAGCCCGTCGCGCAGAACGACATCACCCAGCGTGTCGATATCGTGGCTCGCCTGCGAGCAGATATTTTTCTGGGCATCCCGCTCGATGATGGTCAGCTCCCGCGTGCGCGGGTTTAGGTAGACCTCGGGTCCGACAGGCGCTTGGCCACCGGTCAGCAGGATCACGCCGACCACAGCCAGCACACCCGAAAACGCCAGCTTGTAGAGCTGCATCATCGCGTCGCCGTCGATCACCGGCACAAGCCAAAGACCTACCGCCGCCAGCAACAGCGCAGCCGCCGTGCAGCGCGAGGCGGTGCGGCGCAGAGTGCCCGTCTCGCCGGCCTCGACATGACAAAGAGGCACCTGGCGCTGATGGCGCAACGGACCTTCAGGCATGAATGTGTCGGGAAGTGCTGTCATTTTTCTTGTCCCTCGTCATTGGCCCTCGTCATTGGAATGGGGCGATCTGCGGATTGGTTAACGGATGACAAGGAAATTCGGCCCAATTGGGGCAATGGCGCGATCAAATGAGGGCGGCGCCCCGCCGCCCTTGCGCGCGCCAGGGGATGGCTGTAAGGGTCGGCCTCGTTTCGCAGATACGTATGAACCGCGCAGTCTCTCGTGGTGGGGCCGCGAAACGAATTGCCCCGCCTATGAAATGCGCCTTGATAGAAGTGGATCCAACATGCCCCTTTACGAGCATGTCTTTATCTCGCGCCAGGACCTGTCCAGCGCCCAGGCGGAAAGCCTCATCGAACATTTTGGCACCGTGCTGTCCGACAACGGCGGCAAACTCGTCGATCACGAGTACTGGGGCGTCAAGACGATGGCCTACAAGATCAACAAGAATCGCAAGGGTCACTACGCGTTCCTACGTTCCGACGCGCCCTCCGAGGCCGTTCAGGAAATGGAGCGCCTGATGCGCCTGCACGACGATGTCATGCGCACGCTGACCATCAAGGTCGATGAGCACAAAGAGCTGCCTTCGGTCCAGATGCAAAAGCGCGACGAGCGGTCCGAGCGCCGCGAGCGCCGTTGATCAACGCCTGAAGAAAAGGACATAAACCATGGCTACAAAACCGTTTTTCCGTCGCCGCAAGGTCTGCCCCTTCTCGGGCGAGAACGCACCTAGCATCGACTACAAGGACACCCGCCTGCTGCAGCGCTACATCTCCGAGCGTGGCAAGATCGTGCCCTCGCGCATCACCGCCGTCTCGGCCAAGAAGCAGCGTGAGCTGGCCCGTGCTATCAAGCGCGCCCGCTTCCTCGCCCTGCTGCCCTACGCCGTCAAGTAAGGAGTAAGATCATGCAAGTTATCCTTCTCGAGCGTGTGGCCAAGCTGGGCCAGATGGGCGACGTCGTCGACGTCAAGCCGGGCTTCGCACGCAACTACCTGCTGCCCCAGCGCAAGGCGCTGTCGGCCTCCGAGCGCAACATCGCCGATTTCGAGGCGCGCAAGGCGCATCTCGAAGCGCAGAACCTCGAGACCCGCAAAGAGGCCGAGGCGATGGCCGACAAGCTGAACGGTCAGCAGTTCATCGTGATTCGCCAGGCCGCCGATTCCGGGGCGCTCTATGGCTCGGTCACCACGCGCGATGCGGCTGACGCAGCCAATGAGAACGGCTTTACCGTTGATCGCAAGCAAGTGTCGCTGGGCAAGCCGATCAAGGAACTGGGCCTGCACGAGATCCACGTCTCGCTGCACCCCGAAGTCGACGCGACCGTCATGCTGAACGTCGCCCGTTCGCCCGAAGAGGCCGAACTGCAGGCATCCGGCAAGTCGATCCAGGAACTGGCGGCCGAAGAAGAAGCGGCAGCCGATTTCGAGATTGCGGAACTCTTCGACGATATCGGCTCGGCCGCATCGGACGACGAAGACCTGGCCGAAGCCGTCGAGCAGCAGTCGGACGAAGACGACTCCTGATCGCAGCGGTCACAGAACAAGGAAAAGGCCGCGCAGATATCTGCGCGGCCTTTTTTGTTTGTCCCGGCAGCCTCTCAGAAGCTGTAGGAGATGAACATCCCGGCGGTGCCCTGATGCTCCGAGCCGCGTTCGGACACGATCGAGGAGCTGGCGACGTCGCCGGTCAGCCGGTCGTATCCAAAGAATCCGATCAGCGAAACACGCTCGGTCAGAGGCGTCATCGTGCCGGCATGAATGCCGATGGCGTTGATGCCGCCCCCGGCATCGAAGGGGGAAATTCCCGACGCGAGCGATTGGGCCGCAGTCACGTCGAAATAAGCGCTGTTGTAATTGTCGTCCCCAAACGAGATTTCGGGTCCGATGGTAAAGAACAGCGGCTTGCCAAAAGCCGTCGTTCTGCCCTTTGCCTTGAACTCGGCAGTTCCGCGCAAGCCGTCATGCCCGCCGTTCACGGCGTGACGCAGATCCAGCTTGGCTTCGTAACGCTGCCAGTCATAGCCGATGTACCCACCCAGCTCGATCGTGTCATCGACATCGCCCAGCCCAGCCAGATCGTCCGAGCCGCTGTCCCAGATATTGAAAAAGCTGTTGTCCAGATCCTGATCGCGGCCGCCGTCATATGACAGGCGGCCCCCGATCGTCAGCGGGCCGCTTGACACGAAATCATAGCTGATGCCTTGAAACGAGATGGCAAAGCGCTCGCCATAGGTCGCACTTATGCTGGGAATGGCGACAACCTGATAATCGTCGTCACCAAAGAAATTCGGCGCCGCGAGCAAACCGGCGGTGACGGTGAAGGCCCAGCCATCCTTTGCGCCACGCTCCTGTGCCAGCGCGGGGAAAGGCAGCAGCATCAGTCCTGCCAGCGCCGCGCTGGCGGCCTTGCACCCGCTGATTTTCTCTATCATCCAGACTTACCTTCCCGTGCCCTGCAGCCTCCACGAGGTGCGCGCGGCCGCTCTGCGGCCATTGAGCTGCAGATTGCCGATCTCACGACATTCCCAGCGCTTCCTTGTACATTTCGAGCACCGCTTCTTCTTCGGCGATATCGTCCTTGTCGCGCTTGCGCAGGGCGATAACCTTGCGCATCACCTTGGTATCGTAACCACGCGCCTTGGCCTCGGCCATGACTTCTTTCTGTTGCTCGGCAAGATCCTTCTTTTCGGCATCGAGACGCTCGATACGCTCGATGAACTGGCGTAGCTCGTCAGCGGTCACGCGATAGGTTGCATCCGGGGTCTGGTCGTCCATTTTTCTACTCCGCATCCTCAAAGATGACCGTGACTACAGCGCGCCCCGCCCTCCCGCAAGCCCCCGGCGGCTTGAGCTTGGGGGCTTGGCGCGCTAGAGGGCAAAGGCGGGGTTTTGCCCGCAGATCAGTCAGGGAGCCCACACATGCAAATCCTCATCTGGTGCGGCGCCGCCGTTTCCCTGGGCGGTCTGGCGGGGCTGATCTGGTGCATCCTGCGGGTCTGGCGCGCCCGCCGTGCCAATCTGGACGATGCGCAAATGCGTGCAGTCCTGCAAAAGGTCCTACCGGTGAATACCGGAGCGCTTTTCCTGTCGGTGCTGGGGCTGATGATGGTCGTGATCGGCATTCTGCTACGCTGAGGCGCGCAACCGCCGCCACCGTGCCTGACTCTGCCGGGCCTTGGCCCTTTCCTCCTCAGACATCACCATATTCCATCATCTCCTTGTCCGGGACCGGCTGGCTGGCCTGCCCGGCGCCATGCGGCTCTCCCACCTCGCTCGATCCGCCGGGCGCGGTCGCGGGCGTCTCAGCCAAATCCGCGATCCGTGTCATGTCCAGCGCCGCCGTCCCGGCCACATCGCCCGCCCGCCCGGCCTCCGTCTGGGCGCGGGTCACGGAGGAAACACCGCCCGCCTCCGGGGTCAGCTTGACCGCCCTTGCCCCGTTGAGCTGCCCAAGACGCCCGACAGCGACGACGTGCTTCTGGCTTGCCTCCAGCCGCACCTGCAGCATCTGATCCGCCGTCACGGGCAGGAGGCCGCCCACCTCCAGCTTGCAAACCTTTTCCAGCGGCAGGGTGACACGCCCCAGCACCGCCTCCAGGCTGACCGGCGCGTTCATTGCGCTTTGCTCCAGCGTGCGCTGCAGGCTTGACGTTTTTTCATCCGCTGCGGGCCGCACCGGCACCTCTGGCACCGGCAAGAGGAACGTGACGGCGCCGGGATGCCCGTCATTGCCCACTTCCACCATCATGCGAAAGACGTGGAACGCCGCCGCGCCCAGCGCCAGAGACATGCCGCGCGCATCCTCCATCATCACGCCAAAGCGATAGCCCGAGGCCCAATGCGGCGGTGCCTCGTCGCCCTCTTCGCTGCGCGCATCCTCGGCCAGCTTGGCCTCGGCGCCCGAAAGCGCGGCGTCGATCAGCGGCGCGGCGATGGCCGCATCGGTGCGGGTGACAGCCCGCCCCCCGGTGCCGCGCCCGGTCACCCGCCCGGTGGTCTGGATTTCGATCAACGCGGCAAGCAGCGCATCGTCGATGCGCACCGCGCCGCGCGCCCCCTTGGGGCCGTCGAGCAGCACCATAAGGCCGCCACCTGTGAATTCCCCCCTCAGCACCGTTTGCGAAATCTCGACCTGCTCGACCGTCCCCACGACCATCGGCAGATCAAAGAGCGTGTCCGACGCCTGCGCCAACGCCAGCCTCAGCGCCTTGGCCGGGGACATCGCGCGCGCCTGATATTCCTCGCGCGAGGCGCGCGCCTTGCGATGAATGACCGTATTGCCGCCCGTCTGTGCCATGCGCTGCGCCACCATTCCGTGCCAATTGCCGATGGCCCCGACCGTAACGCCATTCCGGTTACCAAAAGGTTTCCGGCTGCAAGGCCCACGCATGTCTTGGTCTTAGAGTGCCTCGCGCGGCAATGTCACGCGGAACGCAGCCCCGCCCTGCCCCGGCAGGTATTCAATCGCGCCGCCCAGACGGTTCATGATCTCGCGGCAAATGGCGAGGCCGAGGCCAGCCCCAGGCGCTCCCGCCTTTCCAAGGCGCGCGAACTTCTCGAAGATCAGCGCCTCATCCTTGATCGGAATGCCGGTACCGTTGTCGATCAGATCCACGGTAAGCCCGCCCGCGCCCATTTCGGTGCGCACGCGCAGCATGGGCGCATCCGCGTCGCAATATTTGCGCGCATTGGCGATCAAATTAATGAAGACCTGCGCGAGACGGTCCATATCGGTCTTGAGCTGCACTGCCTCGCTGGCCCGGTCGCGTTCGATGCGCAAGGCGCCCGGCGCACTGCCCATCGTGGCCGAGACGGCGCGGTCCAGCACCTCGGCCAGTGTGCCGGTCTGCGCGTTCAGCACCACCTGCCCCGATTCCAGCACCGAGAGGTCCAGCAGATCATCCAAGAGCCGCGTCAGACGCAGCGATTCAGCATGAATGATCGAGGCGTATTTCTGCTGCTCATCCGGGGTCAGACCGCCCTCGCGCAGGATTTCCGAGAAGGCCCGGATCGAGGTCATCGGCGTGCGCAATTCGTGGCTGACCTGGCTAAGAAAGCCGTCCTTCTGGACCGAAAGCTGCGTCAGCTTCTCGTTCACTTCGCGCAGCTGGCGCGCGGTGCGCGCCTGCTCGGCCGATTTCGCCTCGAGCTGGCTGGAATATTCCATGATCTGGGCGGTTTCATCCGCCACGGCCAGCAGATCCTCGACCGAGACGGTGGCGCGCCCGACGATCTGGCTGATCATCGCATGGGCCGTCGCCGCTCCGACCGAGCCCGAGAGGCGCCGCTCCAGCCATTCGAGGAATTCGGGCGACGGCTCGGGCAGGTAGCCACTCAGGCCCTGGCGGCGTGCGGCGCGGCTGAAGAGCTCCTGCGCCTCGGCAGCGCCCATGATGCGCTGCGCCATGATCAGCAGGTCCTCGGACTGCCCGCGCCCGCCGCTCCAGGTGCCGGGGCCGCGCGAATGCTCGAACACGTTGACGAATTGCGCGCCCTGCAGCCGCTCGACCGGGCGGGGAAAGCTGAGGATCGACACGGCGCAGAAGGCCGCGGTATTGAGGCCCATCGACCACATGACCGCATGGACCAGCGGGTCCATCCCCCCGGTCCAGAACATCGCCTGCGGGCGCAGCCACGAGAGGCCAAAGAGTCCCTGGTCAAAGACATGCTGCGGCAAAACCACGCCCGCGCCAAAGCTGGGCAGGAAGAGGCAGTAGATCCAAAGGACAAAACCCACCGCCAGCCCTGCCAGGGCGCCGCTCCGCGTGGCGCCGCGCCAGACGAGGCCGCCCATCAGTGCCGGCAGGAACTGCGCGACCCCCGCAAAGGCCACAAGCCCGATTGCGGCCAGCGCCGTGCCCCCACCCGACATGCGGAAATAGAGATAGCCCAGCATCACGACCCCCGCGATCGACAGCCGCCGCGCCAGTAGCGCGACATGGCGCACATCGCCCGACATCATGGCGGCGCCGCCGGTGGCGCGCAGCCAGATCGGCATCACGATATGGTTCGACACCATGGTCGAGAGGGCAATCGCCGCCACGATCACCATCGACGTGGCCGAGGAAAACCCGCCTAGGAAAGACAGGATCGCCAACCCGTCCCGTCCCGCCAGCAGCGGCAGGTTCAGCACGTAAAGGTCGGGGTTCGATCCTTCGGGCATCAGCTCCAGCCCCACGGCAGCGATGGGCACGACAAAGAGGCTGATCAGCATCAGGTAAAGCGGAAAGGCCCAGGCGGCGGTGCGCAAATGGCCCTCGTCCTCATTCTCGACCACCATGACCTGAAACATGCGCGGCAGGCAGAGGAACGCGGCCGCCGACAGCAGCGTCAGCCCGGTCCAGCGGCTGCCCGAGACGTCGAAATCCGCGATGGGCGAGGCGTCGATCCTTTCAAGCGTCGCCGAGAGGCCACCCTCCAGCCCCCAGACGACAAAGATGCCGACGGCGATGAGGGCCAGAAGCTTGACCACCGCCTCGAGGGCGATGGCCATGACCACGCCGTGATGCCGCTCGTTCGCATCAAGGTTCCGGGTGCCGAAGAGGATTGTGAAAAGGGTCAGGCCCAGCGCCACATAGACCGCGATCGACTGGACGGACCTTCCCCCCTCCGGTCCGGGCGGAGAGAAGGCGGCAAAGGACAATGTCACCGATTGCAGTTGCAGCGCGATATAAGGCGTCGTCCCAATGACGGCGATCACGGTCACGCAGATGGCCAGCGTGTTCGACTTGCCATAGCGGGACGAGATCATGTCGGCGATCGAGGTGATGCGCTGGCTGCGGCCCACGCGCACCATCTTGCGCAGGGTCCACCACCAGCCGATCATCACCAGGCTGGGGCCGAGATAGATGGTCACGTATTCCATCCCCGACCGCGCGGCAAAGCCGACCGCGCCGTAGAAGGTCCATGCGGTGCAATAGATCGACAGCGACAAGGTGTAGACCAGCGGCGAGCGCAGCCAAGCCCCGCGTCCGCGCCGCGCCGCACGGTCGGCGGCAAAGGCGACGGCAAAGAGAAAGATCACATAGGTGATGCAGACCGCGACAAGAATATTGAGCGTGGCCATCAGCCGCCCCGCGTATCGCGGTCCGCAGCGGGCACGTCATCCTCGCTGGTATCCGGCGCGGCGCGCAGGCTTCGCGTGATCAGCGCCGACAGGATCGCCAGGCCGGCCCAGACGGCAAAGACGTAGATCATCACATGCGAGGTGCGCGCGGCGCCGCCCGCCTGCCCCAGCCACAAGAGCGGCAGCGCGAAGAGAACCGCGCCGAGGATCGGCAACAGCCCCGCCGCATCGACCATCCGCCGCTGGCGATAGGTGCCATGCGCAACGAAGACAGCATAGCGCGACGGTTTCTTGAGCGCGGAGGCTTGGCTGGATGCTGTCTGGCCCGAGCCAGGCGTGCCGTCCGGCGCGGAGGGCTCGCTCATGCCTCCCCCGCAAGGGCGCGCACGGCCTCCAGCATTTCAGTGTTGGAGAAGGGCTTGGTCATGAAGCGGCTGGCGCCCGCGCGCTCGGCCATCTCGCGGTCCTTGCGCTGGCCGCGCGCGGTCAGCATCAGGACGGGCGTCGACCCCAGCTCGGCATCGGCGCGGATATCGGCAAGCAGTTCGAACCCCGAGCGGTGGGGCAGCATCACGTCGAGGATAATCAGATCGGCGCGCCGCGTGCGCACCGCATCCATCGCCCCTGCACCGCCCGTATGGCTGCGCACCTGCCACCCATCGCGCGACAGGATGAAACTGATCGCTTCGATGATGTTCGGCTCATCTTCGATCAATAGCACCTGTTTGGTCATCTGGCGCACCTCCCCTTGCTCCAGCCCATGCGCCACTATTGGGCAAGCGCGCTGCGCTGTCAAAAGCTTGCGCGCCGTTTTGCATCTATTCCGTCACCGCTTCGGGAAGGATTGACGGCTCGCGCCGGGCGGGGCAGTCGCCGCGCGGGCAGATCCGGCACGAGCTGCCGACAGGCACGGGCGCCTCCGCCGATGCGCCCTCCGCGATGTCATCCGGCAAGAGCAGCATATAGGCGTGCATCAGCGGCGGCATGTTGAAGCCTCCGGGCGCGGCCTCCTCGGTCGCCGTCAGGGCCAGCACTGGACGCGCATCGCGGTCCGACTGCACCAGGCGCTGGCGCAGCGCCATGCCCGGCTGCACGCCCGCGCGAAAGAGCGGCCAGAGCGCGCAGGCCCCAGCCAGCCGCGTGACGGCAAAACCCGGCAGCGGCTTGAGCGACAGAATGGCGCCAGACGCATCGGCGCTGACCAGTCCGATTGCTCCAACCACTTCCTCGGGCATGGCCGCAAGGCGGCGAAAGATCAGCGCGAGAGGCGCGCCAAGATCCTGCGCCAGCACCAGCGGGGCCATGCCGTGCCGCTCCAGCGCCGCGCACAACCGCGTCTCGGGCAGCGCCTCGGCATCCCGCCGATAGCGCGCAAGGGCCGCAGCGATCAGTACATGGGCGCCGGTGTCCGGGCGCAGCCCCGACGCCTCCAGCACCTTCTCGGGATCGCCGCCCTCCTCGAGCGCCTCGAAACGGTGGCCATGAGCGCCCATGAACCTGTCCATCTCGTCCTGCGGCGACAGGATATCGCGCCCTGTGCCCGGCCCGTCATCCAGATAGCGCACCAGCCGCTCGGCCCCTTCGGCCAGGCGGCGGCTATCCTCGCCCAGGTTGCGGTGAAAGCGCGCCTGCCATTCCGGCTCAAGCCCGCTGGTATCGGTGAGGATCGACGCGGTCGAGCGAATGGCGGTGACGACCGACAGCACCTCGTGCAGCGAGGCGGCCAGATGCGGGTCATGCGCCAGCCGGTCGGCCATCGCATCGGCGCGGCGCGCCTCGCCCTGCGCGCGGCGCAATGTGGCCACGGTCAGATGCGCCCAGCCGGGAAAGCGGCCCGCGAACTCCTCCAGCCGGTCGATCTCGGGGGGCACCGGGCCCGCATCCGGCGCGTCGCCCGCGGCCTCGTGCAGCCCGTCCAGCAACGCCGCCTCGCCGCCATGGGCCAACGCCTGCGCATCCACCCCCAGCGCCGCGGCCAACCGCAGCAGAAGCGCGCCGCCGATTCTGCGCCGATTGTGCTCGATCAGGTTCAGATAAGACGGCGAAATTCCGGCCTGCCGCGCCAGCTCCCCCTGCGGCAAACCACGTTCCAGCCGTCTTTCGCGGATGCGCGTGCCGGTGATTGTGCCCGCCTCTGCCGGCGATTGACGGTCATTTTTCTTACGAATCAAGGTCATCTCCGGCCTAGTTGACAAATCTTTACAACAATCACACGACCTCTGTGCATATTTTTACAAAATAATTGTTTTGCAAAAGGCAGTTGTTGAGAAGTTTTCTTGCGCGGTGTCATATTGGCTTTGCACAAAGTGCGGTCACGGCAAGGCGCGGAGGAGGCGTTTGCCGGGATTGATCATAAAGGGAGGATTCTATGTCCACATCCAACTTCACCCGTCGCGGTCTGCTCAAGACCAGCGCAGTCGCGGGCGCCGGCCTTGCGGTTCCGACGATCTTCACGGCCAGCAGCGTCGCGGCCTTCACCAACGATCCCACCGATGCCAGCAGCGTCACACTGGGCTTCAACGTGCCCCAATCCGGCCCCTATGCCGATGAGGGCGCGGACGAGTTGCGCGCTTACGAGCTGGCGGTCGAGCATCTGAACGGCGGCGGCGACGGCGGCATGATGAACACCTTCAGCTCCAAGGCGCTGCAGGGCAACGGCATCATGGGCAAGAAGGTGGAATACGTCACCGGCGACACCCAGACCAAATCGGACGCGGCGCGTGCCTCGGCCAAGTCGATGATCGAAAAGGATGGCGCTGTCGTCATCACCGGCGGCTCGTCCTCGGGCGTGGCCGTGGCTGTACAGGCCCTCTGCCAGGAGGCGGGCGTCATCTTCATGGCCGGCCTCACCCACTCGAACGACACGACCGGCAAGGACCGCAAGGCCAACGGTTTCCGTCACTTCTTCAACAGCTGGATGTCCGGCGCGGCGCTTGCGCCCGTTCTGGCGAATGCCTACGGCACCGACCGCAAGGCCTATCACCTGACCGCCGACTACAACTGGGGCTATACCACCGAGGAAGCGATCCGCAACTCGACCGAAGCCATGGGCTGGGAAACCGTCAACGCGGTCAAGACCCCGCTGACCCAGACCGACTTCAGCGCCTATATCACGCCCGTCCTGCAATCGGATGCCGATGTGCTGGTCCTGAACCACTACGGCGGCAACATGGTCAACTCGCTGACCAACGCCGTCCAGTTCGGCCTGCGCGACAAGATGGTCAACGACAAGAAGTTCGAGATCATCGTGCCGCTCTATTCCGAGCTGATGGCACGCGGCGCCGGCAAGAGCATCGCGGGCATCCTCGGCTCGCAAAACTGGGACTGGAAACTCGAGCGCGAAAAGGGTGACCGCTATGTCGGCACGGACGCCTTCGTCAAGTCCTTCGGCGAGAAGTTCGGCTTCCCGCCCAGCCAGGCGGCGCATACCTGCTACGTGCAGACCCTGCTCTATGCGGATGCGGTCGAGCGCGCGGGCAGCTTCAACCCCTGCGCCGTTGTCGAAGCCCTCGAGGGCTACGAGTTCGACGGTCTGGGCAGCGGCCCGACCCTCTACCGTGCCGAAGATCACCAGTGCTTCAAGGACGTTGTCGTCGTGCGCGGCAAGGAGAACCCCGAGAACGAATTCGACCTGGTCGAAATCGTCGAGGTGACCCCTGCCGATCAGGTGACCTACGCCCCCGACGCGCCCGAGTTCGGCGGCGCAGACGCGACCCTGGGCGAGTGCAACCCGGGCGCCTAAGCGCCTGGCGGCCCGCCCCCCTCAATGCTGGGGCGGGCCCCTTCTACCCTACTTCCCTGCGCGCCGGCCCCCTAGCGGCGGCCTGACCTGGCCACGCTATTTGGCCGGACTGATTTCTGACATGTGAGGCAGACGATGGATGCGATAATCCTGCAAATCCTCAATGGACTGGACAAGGGGTCAGCCTACGCGCTGATCGCCCTCGGCCTGACATTGATCTTCGGCACGCTGGGGGTGGTGAACTTCGCCCACGGCGCCCTGTTCATGATCGGTGCGTTCTGCGCCGTCACGCTCAGCCGCATCCTGACCTTTAGCCACGAGGTCGTCGACGAAACGCGCACGGACTTCCTGGGCAATCCCATGACGGTCGATGTGCCCTATATCTATGACATCGTGGGGCAAAGCGCGGGCGAATTCATGATCGACTGGGCCGTGCCGCTGTCGATCCTCTTTGCCATTCCCGTGATGATCGCGATCGGCGTCATCATGGAACGCGGCTTGATCAAGCATTTCTACAAGCGCCCACACGCAGACCAGATCCTGGTGACCTTTGGCCTCGCCATCGTGCTGCAGGAAATCATCAAGTATTTCTACGGCGCCAACCCGATCCCGACGCCGGCGCCCAGCGCGTTCCGCGGCTCGTTCGATTTCGGCGCATTCCTGGGAATGCAGGCCAATTCGATCATCTACCCCTACTGGCGCCTGGTCTATTTCGCCTTTGCCCTCGTCATCGTCGGCGGTGTCTTTGCCTTCCTGCGCTTTACCACCTTCGGGATGGTTGTGCGGGCCGGCATGGCCGACCGCGAGACGGTTGGATTGCTCGGCATCAACATCGACAAGCGGTTCACCATCATGTTCGGCATCGCCGCCGCTGTCGCCGGCCTTGCGGGGGTGATGTACACGCCCATCAACAGCCCCAACTACCACATGGGCATGGACTTCCTCGTCCTCAGCTTCGTCGTGGTCGTGGTGGGTGGCATGGGCAGCCTTGCAGGCGCGGTTCTGGCCGGGTTCCTTCTGGGCATCCTCGAGAGTTTCGCGTCCATGTCCGCCGTGCTCGAAGCCCTGCCGGGCATCAACCAGATCGTCATCTACCTGGTGGCTATCATCGTTTTGCTGACCCGCCCGCGCGGCCTGATGGGCCGCAAAGGCGTGATGGAGGATTAAGCCCATGCTGGGAATGACACGCAAAGACGCAATCCTGCTCGTGGTGGTTTCGGCCCTCGCGCTGCTGGCCCCCTTCATCCTGAACCCGTTTCCGGTGAACTCGAACATGGCGCAATTCAACGCAGGCTATCCTGACCTGATGCAGCGCTTCGTGATCTTCGGGATCTTCGCCATCGGCTTCAACATCCTCTTCGGCCTCACGGGCTATCTCAGCTTCGGCCATGCCGCCTTCCTCGGCGTCGGCAGCTATGCCGCGATCTGGATGATGAAGCTGCTGACGGCCAACATCATCCCCGGCATCATCATGTCGGTGATCGTGGCGGGCCTCTTTGCCCTCCTCGTTGGGTACATCTCGCTGCGGCGCTCGGGTATCTACTTCTCGATCCTGACGCTGGCCTTTGCGCAGATGTCCTATGCGCTGGCCTATTCGGTGCTGACGCCGATCACCGGCGGCGAGACGGGCCTGCAGCTGAAGCTGAACGACGCGCGCATTCTGGACGGGGCGCTTGAGCCGGGCAACCGGGCCCATGCCAACCTCTTCGGCCTCGACATGACGGCCACCCACGACATGATGGTCGGCGCATGGCAATTCACCTTCAACGCGGGCTATTACATCGCCGCGATCATCATGGTTCTGGCCTTTTACCTGTCGATCCGCATCTTCCGGTCGCCCTTTGGCATGATGCTGCGCGCGATCAAGTGCAACAACACCCGCATGACCTATACGGGCCTCAATGCGCGCCCCTATGCGCTGGCCGCCTTCGTCATTTCCGGCATGTATGCCGGCCTCGCCGGTGGCCTGATGGTCGCGATGGATACGCAGGTGGGCCCCGAGCGGATGTTCTGGACCGCCTCCGGCGAGGTTGTCCTGATGACCATCCTCGGCGGTGCGGGCACCCTCATCGGCCCGGTCCTGGGCGCTGGCCTGATCAAGTACATGGAAAACATCGTGTCCAAGATCAACAGCGGCGTCCTGCATGACTGGTTCTACTGGATGCCCGACGGGCTCGAGGATTTCGTGATCACCCTGATCTATCCGTTCGTCGGCAAGGGCTGGCACCTGACACTGGGCATCGTCTTCATGCTCGTCGTCATCTTCCTGCCCGGCGGTCTGGTCGAAGGGGGGCAGCGCATCCGCCGCCTTCTTCAGGGCAAGCGCGCCAAGCCCTCCAAACAAACCTCTCCGGCAGAATAAGGAAACGCAGCCATGGGCATTCTAGAAGTCAAGAACGTCAACAAGCGTTTCGGCGGTCTGCAGGCGCTGGGGGACGTGAACCTCAGCATCGCGGAGAACACCGTGCACGCCATCATCGGCCCCAACGGGGCCGGCAAATCCACCCTGCTGAACGTGCTGGTGGGCAAGCTGATCCCCGATACCGGATCGGTCAGCTTTGACGGGCAGTCCGTCCTCGGGCGCAAGCCCTACGAGATCAACCAGATGGGCATTTCCCGCGTCTTCCAGACGCCCGAGATCTTCGGCGATCTGACGGTGCTGGAAAACATGATGATCCCGATCTTTGCCAAGCGCGACGGCGCGTTCCGCATGCATGCCATCGAAAGCGTCGGCAGCGAGCGGGGCGTGGTGGAGCAGGCCGAGCACATGCTGGAAAGCCTCGGCATGGCCGACCAGCGGCACAACCACTCCGCCTCGATGTCGCGCGGCAACAAGCGCCGCCTCGAAATCGGCATGTGCCTTGCGCAAGAGCCCCGCCTTCTGCTGCTGGACGAGCCGACGGCCGGCATGGCGCGGGCTGACACCAACAACACGATCGACCTGCTCAAGCAGATCAAGCAGGAGCGGGACATCACCATCGCCATCATCGAGCATGACATGCACGTCGTGTTCTCCCTGGCCGAACGGATCACCGTCCTGGCACAGGGCACCCCGCTGGTCGAGGATACGCCGGACAACATCAAGGGCCACCCCAAGGTGCGCGAAGCTTACTTGGGCGAAACCGCCGCCTAAGGCCGCGCCACCCCGGATGATGCCCCCGAGAGGACAAATAACATGACCGAACGACCCGACTTTTCCCGCAATGCCAACCACGCCGCTACAGCGCCCGCCTTTCTGTCGGTCTGGGGGATGCAGGCCTATTACGGCGAAAGCTATATCGTGCAGGATATCAGCTTCAACGTGCACGAGGGCGAGATCCTCGCCCTTCTGGGCCGCAACGGTGCGGGCAAGACGACCACGCTGCGCGCCATCGCGCGCATGGACAACCCGCAGTTGAATCATGGCGAGATCTGGCTGGACCACCAGCCGCTGCACAAGATGAAAAGCCACGAGGCCGCCGTCGCCGGAATCGGCCTCGTGCCGGAGGACCGTTGCATCATCCCCGGCCTTACCGTCGAGGAGAATCTGCAACTGGCGCAGATCGCGCCGCCTATCGGCTGGTCGATCGAACGCCTCTACGATCTCTTCCCCCGCCTCGCCGAGCGCCGCACCCAGGAAGGCGTGACCCTTTCGGGCGGCGAGCAGCAGATGCTGGCCGTGGCCCGCGCCCTGGCGCGCGACATCAAGGTACTTTTGCTGGACGAACCTTACGAGGGTCTCGCGCCGGTCATCGTCGACGAGATCGAGAAGACGCTCCGCATTATCAAGGAGCAGGGCATCACCACGATCCTCGTCGAGCAGAACGCCGTTCGCGCGCTCAACCTGTCGGACCGAGCAGTGATCCTTGACACTGGCGGCATCGTCTTTGACGGTAGTGCTGCCGAGGTGTTGAACAACGAGAAATTGCGCGCAGAATACCTGGCGATCTGATTGCCCGCATGCCCGTGATCCCTACACGCTGCTCGCATCCCTAGCTTTGAGAGGTCAAACCCATGTCCGACAAAACATACCCGCCCACGCCGGAATTCGCGAAATCCGCGCATATCAACGCAGCAAAATACGACGAGATGTATGCGGCATCGATCAAGGATCCCGATGCATTCTGGAAGGACCAAGCCCAGAATCTGGACTGGATCGAGCCCTTTTCAGTGGTCAAGAATGCGTCTTTCCAACACGGTAAGGTTGATATCCGCTGGTTCGAGGATGGCGTTCTGAACGTCGCCGCCAACTGCATTGACCGGCATCTCAAGACGCGCGGCGGCCAGACAGCCATCATCTGGGAGCCGGACGATCCGGAAACCCCCGCGCAGCACATCACCTACAAAGAGCTGCACGAAAAGGTGAACCGTTTCGCCAACGTCCTGCTGAGCCAGGGCATCATGCGCGGCGACCGTGTGGTGATCTACCTTCCGATGATCCCCGAGGCAGCCTATGCGATGCTGGCCTGCGCGCGGATCGGCGCGGTCCATTCCATCGTCTTTGCAGGATTCAGCCCCGACGCATTGGCCAACCGCATCAACAATTCGGGCGCCAAGGTGGTCATCACCGCTGACGAGGCGCCCCGCGGCGGGCGCAAGACGGCGTTGAAATCCAATACCGACGCGGCGCTTCTGCACTGCTCGGACAAAGTGCGTTGCCTCGTGGTCAAGCATACCGGTGGCCAGACCACCTGGATCAACGGGCGCGACGTCGACGTCAAGGCGCAGATGGAGCATGCCAGCCCCGATTGCCCCGCGCGCCCGATGAAGGCCGAGGACCCACTCTTCGTCCTCTACACCTCCGGGTCGACCGGGCAGCCCAAGGGCGTCGTGCACAGCTCGGCCGGGTATCTTCTCTATGCGAGCCTCACGCATAAATACGTCTTCGATTATCACGAGGGCGATGTTTTCTGGTGCACCGCCGATGTCGGCTGGGTCACGGGCCACAGCTATATCGTCTATGGACCGCTCGCCAATGGCGCCACGACCGTCATGTTCGAGGGTGTGCCGACCTATCCCGATGCCAGCCGCTTCTGGCAGGTCTGCGAAAAGCACAAGGTCAATCAATTCTACACCGCGCCGACAGCTATTCGTGCCCTGATGGGCCAGGGCAAGGAATTCGTCGAGAAATGCGATCTGAGCGATCTCAAGGTGCTGGGCACCGTGGGCGAGCCGATCAACCCCGAAGCGTGGAACTGGTACAATGACGTCGTCGGCAAGGGCACGCGCCCCATCGTCGACACCTGGTGGCAGACCGAGACGGGCGGCCATCTGATGACCCCCCTGCCCGGCGCGACGCCTACCAAGCCCGGCAGCTGCACCAAGCCTTTCTTCGGGATCGAGCCTGTCATCCTCGACCCGCAGACCGGCAAGGAGCAGACCGAGACCGAGGCTTCCGGCGTTCTGTGCATCAAGAGCAGCTGGCCCGGCCAGATGCGTACGGTCTTTGGCGATCATGACCGGTTCGAACAGACCTATTTCTCGGACTATAAAGGTTATTATTTCACCGGCGACGGATGCCGCCGCGATGCGGATGGCTATTACTGGATCACCGGCCGCGTCGATGACGTGATCAACGTCTCGGGCCACCGGATGGGCACAGCCGAGGTGGAATCCGCGCTTGTCGCCCATGCCGATGTCGCCGAGGCCGCCGTCGTCGGCTATCCGCACGATATCAAGGGCCAGGGCATCTACGCGTATGTCACCCTGATGAACGAGGTCGAGCCGTCAGACGAGCTCCGCAAGGAACTGGAGAAGTGGGTCCGGACCGAGATCGGCCCCATTGCCAAGCCCGACCTCATTCAATGGGCGCCGGGCCTGCCCAAGACCCGCTCGGGCAAGATCATGCGCCGCATCCTGCGCAAGATCGCCGAGGATGATTTCGGTGCGCTTGGCGACACCTCGACGCTGGCCGACCCCTCGGTCGTGGACGACCTGATCGAGAACCGAATGAACCGCAAGTAAAACGAAACGCCCCGCGATACCCTCGCGGGGCGCAAAGATTTCGGCGAAACGTCCTAGCCTCGCCCGCGATAGGGCGGCACGCCCTGATCCGGAATCCAGACCCCTTCAGGCATCTCGCCCGACTGCCAGAACACATCGATCGGAATGCCGCCGCGCGGATACCAGTAGCCGCCGATGCGCAGCCATTTGGCTTCGGTGAACTCGGCGATACGGCGCCCGATGCTGACGGTGCAATCCTCATGAAACGCGCCGTGATTGCGGAAACTGCCCAGGTAAAGCTTCAGCGATTTCGACTCGACCAGCCAGTCGCCCGGCACGTAGTCGATCACGAGATGCGCAAAGTCAGGCTGTCCGGTCATCGGGCAAAGCGACGTGAACTCGGGCGCGACGAAGCGCACATTATAGAGCACATCGGCCTGCGGATTCTTGACCCGCTCAAGCTCGGCCTTGGACGGATCGTCCGGAAGGGCGCTGTTCGCGCCCAGCTGCTTGAGATCCTTGTAGATATTCTCGCTCATACGCTCTCCTCCGGCGGCTCAGACGCCGCGCTTGTTTCCCCATAGCATCACATGCAGTTGCGGCAGCACGCGCGCCGCGTGCCAGTGATCCGCGATGACCCGGTCCACCAGCCAGCGCATGCGCGCATCGATGCCCTCCTGATCGACGGCCCAGCTGTCATCCTCGGGCGGCGGCGGCGTGTGATTGCCGGGCTGCAGGTAGATCGGCAGACCCGGGTGGCGCGCCGCCACGTCCCGCGCATAGGCATAGTCGGCCTCATCGAAGACCACGATCTTCACCACCGTTGGCGCGCCCTTGGCAGCATCAACGCAGTCCTGCAAAATGGCCCAATCCGTCTCCATCTCTGACGAAGGCGGCTTGGGGCTGAGCACCAGCATGTCGAGCTGCGCAAACCAGTCCCGCGCGACCGAGCCTTGCGTCTCGATGGCAAAGCGGTAGCCCTCGGCGCGGCCCTTCTCGATCAGATCGCCCATCGGCTGAATCGCCGGGTTTCCGCCCGAGAGCGTCACGGTCAGCGGCACCCCGCCCGACAGGCGGCGGACCTCGTCCATGACCGCGCCCGCGCGCATCGGCGCCCATGTATGGCGATATTCACTCTCCACCGCATGAAGGCTGTCACACCACACGCAGCGAAAATCGCATCCGCCCGTGCGCACGAATACCGTCGGCACACCGATCAGCGCGCCTTCGCCCTGAATGGTCGGCCCAAAGATCTCGGAGATGCGCAAAACCTCGCTCACGGCCGATACTCGGCCCATGTCTTGGGCGTCTCGCTGATCTTGACGGCGGCGGTTTCGGGCCAGCGGGCGGCGCACCAGTCATAAAGGTGCTTGGCCATCCGCTCGGCGGTCACGCAATCATCGCCCAGCACGTCGTTGAGATGCCGATGATCCAGCTCGTCGTCGATATAGCGCTTGAGCGGCGCCAGCTCGAGATAGTCGCGCACAAAGCCATGAGCGTTCAGCGTCTTGGACGCCAACTCCACCACGGCGATGTAGTTATGCCCATGCAGGCGCGCGCATTGATGATCCTCAGGCAGACCGAAGAGCTGATGCGAAGCCGAGAAATGGAATTCCTTGGTGATGCGGTACATCGGCTACTCCTCTGTCCCGGTCGCGGCGCGCCAATAATCGGGATCGGCATAGACAGTCGGATCCTCGACGCCCGCCAGATAAAACGCCTCGCGCCGCTCGACGCAGGTGCCGCAGCGCCCGCAATGCAAATCGCCGCCCTTGTAGCAGGACCATGTCTCGGCAAAGGGCGTGCCATGCTTCGCGCCGTCGACCGCGATATCGGCCTTGGAGCCATGTACATAGGGCGTCAGCAGCCGCACATCGGCATAGCCGTCCATCGCGAAATCCTCCATCGCCTGAAAGGCGGCGATGAAATCGGGGCGGCAATCGGGATAGATGAAGTGATCCCCCCCATGCACGGCGGTCGCGACCGCATCCACCTTTTGCGCGGCGGCTATGCCGAAGGCGATGGTCAGCATGATCGCGTTGCGATTGGGCACGACAGTGATCTTCATCGTCTCTTCGGCATAGTGCCCGTCCGGCACCTCGATATCATCCGTCAAGGCGCTGCCGCTGAGCGCCGCGCCGATGGCGCCGATGTCGATGACATGATGCGGCACGCCAAGGCGGCGCGCGCAGAGCGCCGCGAAATCCAGCTCCTTGGCGTGGCGCTGACCGTAATTGAACGACAAGAGCGCATGCAACTCGCCCGAGGCGGCATAGCGATGCGCCAATGCAACCGAATCCATCCCGCCGGAGCAGATGACTATGACCTTCATATCTCGTCCTTGTTTTGAGCGGGTAGGCTGCGACCGCATGGAATTCATCCGCATTTAAGGCCAGAGCCGGTCCAAGGCAACCCGCAGGCCGCGCAGGCGCCCTGCCGCCCGGCGCGCCGCCCTAACACAAACCCGGTTTTCTATGCCGCACGCATGCCATATAAGCGGCAAAAATCACAATGCGCCAAGACGGGCGCAAGCCCTTTGAGGATCAACGATGCCCAAGAAATCGCATGACGACGACGTCGCCTTCATCAAGGCGCTGGCCGAACTCCTGAACGAGAACGACCTGACCGAGCTTCAGGTCAAGCGCGATTATGGCGAGGATGACAGCCTGAACGTCCGCGTCAGCCGCCGGGGGGACCCCGCGCCGCAGCAGCATTTTGCCGCCCCCGCGCCCATGCCGCAGCCCCATATCCCCGGCGCCCCGGCGCCCGCTACGGCTTCCGCGCCAGCGCAGGGCGAGGATCCGGCCAGCCATCCCGGCGCCGTCACGTCGCCCATGGTCGGCACGGTCTATACCCAGGCCGAGCCGGGCGCGCCCGCCTTCGTGTCCGTGGGTGACAAGGTCAGCGAGGGCGACACGCTGCTGATCATCGAGGCAATGAAGACGATGAACCATATCCCCGCCCCGCGCGGCGGCACGGTCAAGCGGATCCTCGTCGAGGATGGCGGCGCCGTGGAATACGGCGCCCCCCTGATGATCATCGAGTAAGGCAAACCCATGTTCGACAAGATCCTGATCGCCAACCGGGGCGAGATCGCCCTGAGGGTCATCCGCGCCGCGCGCGAGATGGGCATTCACAGCGTCGCCGTCCATTCGACCGCCGATGCCGATGCGATGCATGTGCGCATGGCGGATGAGAGCGTGTGCATCGGCCCCCCGGCAAGCACCGACAGCTACCTGTCGATCCCCGCGATCATCGCGGCCTGCGAGGTGACGGGCGCGCAGGCGATCCATCCGGGCTATGGCTTTCTGTCCGAAAACGCGGCCTTCGTGCAGATCGTCGAGGATCACGGCCTGACCTTCATCGGCCCCACCGCCGAGCATATCCGCGTCATGGGCGACAAGATCACCGCCAAGGACACGATGCGGGAGCTGGGCGTGCCTTGCGTGCCGGGCAGCGAGGGCGGCGTGCCGACCCTTGCCGAGGCCAAGCGCATCGGCGAAGAGATCGGCTATCCCGTGATCATCAAGGCCACCGCCGGCGGTGGCGGCAAGGGCATGAAGGTGGCGCAGAACGCCGCCGAGATGGAGCGCGCCTTCCAGACCGCCCGCGCCGAGGGCAAGTCGAACTTCGGCAATGACGAAGTCTACATCGAGAAGTACCTGACCACGCCACGCCATATCGAGATTCAGGTCTTTGGCGATGGCAAAGGCCGCGCCGTGCATCTGGGCGAGCGGGACTGCTCGCTGCAGCGCCGCCACCAGAAGGTCTTTGAGGAGGCGCCCGGCCCTACGATCACCCAGGAAGAGCGCGACCGTATCGGCAAGATCTGCGCCGATGCCGTGGCGCGCATCAACTATACCGGCGCGGGCACCATCGAGTTCCTCTACGAGAACGGCGAGTTCTACTTCATCGAAATGAACACGCGCCTGCAGGTCGAGCATCCGGTGACCGAGGCCATTTTCGGCGTCGATCTGGTGCGCGAGCAGATCCGCGTGGCCGCCGGTCTCGAGATGGATTTCCAACAGGACGAGTTGAATATCACCGGCCATGCCATCGAGGTGCGCATCAACGCCGAAAAACTGCCCGAGTTTGCCCCCCGCCCCGGCCGGATCACGCAGTTTCATGCGCCCGGCGGCCTTGGCGTGCGGATGGACAGCGCGCTCTACGATGGCTATTCGATCCCGCCCTATTACGACTCGCTGATCGGCAAGCTGATCGTGCATGGCGCTGACCGGCCAGCCGCTCTTGCCCGGCTCAATCGCGCCCTGGGCGAGTTGATCGTGGACGGCGTCGACACCACCGTGCCTCTCTTTCACGCGCTGCTGCAAAATGGGGATATCCAGACCGGCGACTATAATATTCACTGGCTGGAGCATTGGCTGGAGACCAATCTGCGAGGCTAGGGAAGCATCTGAGAGGGCGGCATGAAGGACAGCGATTTTTCACTGACGGCCGACCTTCTGCTTCATGCCTATGCCTCGGGCATATTTCCGATGTCCGAGGGGCGCGATGATCCCGAGATCTTCTGGGTTGATCCGCGCCGCCGCGGTGTTGTTCCGCTGAATGGCCTGCATATCTCGCGCAGCCTGGCCAAGAGGATGCGGCGCGGCGTCTATGAGGTGTCACTGAATGCCGATTTCGCCGGCGTCGTCGATGCCTGCGCCGACCGGGACGAGACGTGGATCAATCGCGAAATCCGCAGTCAATACATCATGCTGCATGAGATGGGTCATGCTCATTCGCTGGAGATATGGTCCCAAGGGGCGCTGATGGGCGGGGTCTACGGCGTGACGCTTGGCGCGGCATTTTTCGGCGAGAGCATGTTTTCACGCGGCACGGACGGGTCGAAACTGGCGCTCGTGCATCTGGTCGATCATCTGAGACACTGCGGCTTTACACTCTTCGACACGCAATTCCTGACAGAGCATCTGGCCAGCCTTGGCGCGATCGAGATCAGCCGCGCCGCCTACCGCCGGGACTTGTCGCTGGCGCTGCAAACACCCGCCCAGATCACGCGGGTGCCGCTGGATCCCTCGCCCTACTCGGTCCTGCAGCGCAGCACCCAAACGTCGAATCGCGGGTGATCCAGCGCGTTGAGGGCGGGCGAGGATGCGATCATCCAGCCCGAGAAGATCGGCTCCCCATTGCCCTCATCGCGAATCGTAAGAAACGCAAAGGCGTCCGCCGCCGGATCTCCCTGGGGATAGCGGCATTCCTTCAGCTCGACCGTCAGCGGCCCTATCCGGGCCTGCTCACCTGGTTGCAACGTCATGTCGATGATGTCGCCTGACACCTTCTCGAGGCCGCGCAGCACCGCGCCGGTGCCGAGCGAAGCATTTTCCTGCGCCGCCCCCATGACAGGCAGCAGGGCCAGAGCGAGAGCCGCCAGTCTCATTCTGCCGGCGCTCCGCCGCTATCATCGCCACCAACGAATTTCATCAGCAGCGACACGAGGCTTACAGACCCTTGGGTGAATTCGATCTGGTCGCCGGGCGCGAAATACATGGGCGAGCCGCCCGGCAGGATCTCGACATAGTTGCCGCCCAGCAGCCCCTCGGATGAGATCGCCAGCGCGCTGTCATCGGGCACGTCGATGCCCTCGGCCACGCTGATCGTGGTGCCCGCGCGGTAGGTCTGCGGATCGAGCGCCATGGACGTCACGCGGCCCACCTTGACGCCCGCAAGGCGCACGTCGGTACCTACCGTGATCCCGTCGGCCGAGCGGAAGCTGGCGCTCAGCTCATAGCTATCACCCCCCGCCGAGGCGCCGGTCAGCTTGCCCGCATAAACGACAAAGCCGATGGCCACGGCCAGCACGAAGGCGCCCACGAAGATTTCGCTCTTGTTTTCAGTCATGTCCGCTCTCTGCCCTGATGCCGCGCTTTATTCGGGGCGCCATGCCTCGTAGTCGCTGCGCGGCTTCGGCTCGCTGCGGCGGATGGATCCGGCGGGCGCATAGGCCAGCGCTGTTCCGGTCAGGTTTTCCAGATGCGGCTTTTCCCAGCTCTGATGCGGCAGCGGCGACTCCGTTGGCGGATCCTGATAGGTGTGATGCAGCCAGCCATGCCATTCGGGGCTCACGCGGCTCGCCTCGGCCTCGCCGTTGTAGATCACCCAGCGGCGATCTCCGTCCTTGGAGTGGTAAAAGATGTTGCCCTGCGCGTCTTCACCCACCTTGACGCCCCGGCGCCAGGTATAAAGCTGAGTGTTGAGGGTCTGGCCGTGCCACCAGGTGACGGCGCGCAGCAGCGAGTTGAGAATGCCCATGTCGTCCTCCTCGGGGTCGGTCCCCCTGATATGGCGCATCACCGCGCAAAGGTCCAGTGGGGGCGGCGCAGGAAAGCGGCGGATCAGTGGCATGTCGCCCGCCGAAATGACAAAGGGCAGACCTGTCATGGTCTGCCCTTGCCTCTTGCGATTACGACTGGCTTTTCAGCCTGCCGACGCGCCTTCTTTCTTGGCGGTCTCGGCGTAGATCATCAGGGGCTTGGCGTCGGATGTGACGGCCTCCTCGTTGACGACCACCTCCTCGACATTCTCCATGCTGGGTAGCTCGAACATCGTATCCAGCAGGATATCCTCAAGGATCGAGCGCAGACCCCGTGCGCCTGTCTTGCGCAGGATCGCGCGCTTGGCGATGGCCGTCAGCGCGTCGTCGGTAAAGGTCAGTTGCGCGTTCTCCAGCTCGAAAAGGCGCTGATACTGCTTGACCAGCGCGTTCTTGGGCTGGGTCAGGATGGTGATCAGCGCGTCCTCGTCCAGATCCTCGAGCGTCGCGATCACCGGCAGACGGCCCACGAATTCGGGGATCAGGCCGAATTTCAGCAGATCTTCCGGCTCGAGATCCTTGAAGACCTCCCCGATGCCGCGATCGTCCTTGTCGCGCACATCCGCGCCAAAGCCCATCGCGCTGCCCTTGCCGCGCGCCGCGATGATCTTGTCGAGGCCGGCAAAGGCACCGCCGCAGATGAAGAGGATGTTCGTCGTGTCCACCTGCAGGAACTCCTGCTGCGGATGCTTGCGCCCGCCCTGCGGCGGCACTGCGGCCACGGTGCCTTCCATCAGCTTCAGCAGCGCCTGCTGCACGCCCTCGCCCGAGACGTCGCGGGTAATCGACGGGTTTTCAGATTTGCGGGTGATCTTGTCGACCTCGTCGATATAGACAATGCCGCGCTGCGCGCGCTCGACATTGTACTCGCTTGCCTGCAGCAGCTTGAGGATGATGTTCTCGACATCCTCGCCCACGTAACCGGCCTCGGTCAGCGTGGTCGCGTCGGCCATGGTAAACGGCACATCCAGAATGCGCGCCAGCGTCTGCGCCAGCAACGTCTTGCCGCATCCGGTGGGGCCGATCAGCATGATGTTGGATTTCTGCAGCTCGATATCGCCGGACTTGCCCGAGTTGTTCAGACGTTTGTAGTGATTGTGAACGGCGACCGAGAGCACGCGCTTGGCGGTGAACTGACCGATCACGTAATCGTCCAGAACGTCGCAAATCTCGCGCGGGGCGGGCACGCCTTCGGAGGATTTCAGGCCCGCGCTGCGGGTTTCCTCGCGTATGATATCCATGCACAGCTCGACACATTCGTCGCAAATGAAAACGGTCGGCCCCGCAATCAACTTGCGCACTTCATGCTGACTTTTGCCACAAAAGCTGCAGTAAAGAGTGTTCTTGCTGTCGCTGCCTGAACTATTCGACATGTTCTACCTTTCGGGCGGTGCGTTGCAAATCGGGGCCCGAATGCGGGGGACGGGCCGCCGTGGCGTTTAGCTTATGGCAGGCACCGGGCGGCGACAATCGCAAAATGCCGCGCCGCCCGGAGGGCGCCTCTACCCTCAGGACTTCGGCTTGTCGTCCTCTTCGGGCTTGATCCGATTCTCGACGATCTCGTCGATAAGCCCCCATTTCTTGGCTTCTTCGGGCGACATGAAATTGTCGCGCTCCAGCGCCTCCTCGACCTTTTTCAGGGTCTGTCCGGTATGTTTGACATAGATCTCGTTGAGGCGCTTTTTCAGCTTCAGAGTCTCTTCGGCGTGAATCATAATATCCGTCGCCTGGCCCTGGTAGCCGCCCGAGGGCTGGTGCACCATGATCCGTGAATTCGGCAGCGAGAAGCGCATGCCCGGCGCGCCCGCCGTCAGCAGCAGCGAGCCCATCGAGGCCGCCTGACCGATGACCAGCGTCGACACCTTGGGCCGAATATACTGCATCGTGTCGTAGATCGACAGTCCGCTCGTCACCACGCCGCCGGGGCTGTTGATATACATGCTGATTTCCTTCGACGGATTCTCCGCCTCCAGATGCAACAGTTGCGCAACGATAAGGCTGGACATGCCGTCATGAACGGGTCCGTTCAGAAAGATGATGCGCTCTTTCAGCAGGCGCGAGAAGATGTCGTAGGCACGCTCGCCCCGGCTGGTCTGTTCGACCACCATCGGCACGAGGGTGTTCATGTAGGTGTCCATCGGGTCTGTCATAATCCGCCTTGCATGCTGGTAGTTGCGTCCGCCGTTTAGCGGATCAGTCCTAACGAAGTCTTAGTGCTGCGCCAACCCGCCCGCAAGGGCAGCAGGGGGAATTGTGCCCGCGAACGCGAGGGAACCCCGC
The DNA here is from genome assembly GCF_043355935.2 of Roseovarius roseus. Classification (NCBI taxonomy): domain Bacteria; kingdom Pseudomonadati; phylum Pseudomonadota; class Alphaproteobacteria; order Rhodobacterales; family Roseobacteraceae; genus Roseovarius; species Roseovarius roseus. Next base: position 40,729 of record NZ_JBHFPE020000013.1, read on the forward strand.
CGCCGCATCCACACACCGGACGGCGGTGCGGATTGAATTTTCCTCCGTTTGCGCACGCGAACGATAGACAGGACTCCTTACGTCACGTAACAACCCCCGGAATGTTTGAACGCAGGAGCGATTGCAATGGCAGAAACGGGTGCGCATGCTGATCCGATCTGGTTCGTGGAGCCGGGTCAAATAGACGTCCTGGCCTGGGTCGCGCTCGCCCTGATCTGCCTTGCGCTTTACGGGCTTGTCGTCCTCTACGCGGCCTTCGATCGCTGGGCCGAAAGGCGCGCCCACGGCACGCCGCTGGCAAAGACAATCCCGACGTTGCTGACAATCGCCCTTCTCTACGAGATTTTCCCGCTCGGCCATTTCAGCATCCTGCTGCCGATCACGGCAATATTGATCGCGCTGATGGCCGACTGGTCACGCTTCCACCTGACCCGCGCCACGGTCAGCGAAGCGCCATGGCCTGACGCCGAAACAGATCCCGCTCCAGCCACAACTGCGCAAACACCTTCACAGGAGCGCGGCGATGCTTGAGCTTTTCCTTACCTCGTTCCCCGTCATCTTTCGCTACTACCAACTCAAGCGGCGCGGCGAAGAGATGACCATCTGGAACATGAAGGCCGCCGTCTTCAGCTGGGCCGTGCTGGCCTTCCTTCTGTTCCTCGTCATCTTCTATTTCCACCCCAAGACATATTCCGGCATCCTGCCGTTCCGGACGGTATCGGTCGTGGCCCAGACCAGCGGCCCTGTCACCAGCGTGAACGTCACCAATGGCAGCTACGTCGCCGCCGGAGACGTCCTGTTTCATATCGAGGATTCGACGCAGCAGGCGGCGGTGAAACAGGCCTCCACCCAGTTCGAGGCGATCACAGCCTCCGAGGCGAAGGCCAAAGAGGCGATCAAGGCGGCCGAGGCCAGCGTCGATCAGGCGCAGGCATCGCTCGACCAGATCGAGCAGGACCTTTCGAATGCGCGCACATTGCTCGAGCGGAATGTCGGCACCGTTGATGCCGTGCGCAAACTGGAGACGCAGCGCGCAACGGCCGAGGCGGCATTGGCCGCAGCCTCCGCACAGGTTGCGGTGGCGCAGACCGATCTCGACGTCACCATCCCGGCCCAGCGCGACGCCGCGCAAGCCGCGCTGGACGCGGCGCAGGTAGAGCTGGACAAGACCGTGGTCAAATCCTTCACATCGGGCACGGTCACTCAGCTCGCGCTCGGCGTCGGCAGCCCCGCCTCCATGCTGATCCTCGCGCCCGCGATGGTCATCATCCCCGAGCGGCCCGAGGGCCAGAAGGTGCAGATCGCCGCGGGCTTCAGCCAGGTCGCGCGCGCGACCCTTTACGAGGGAATGCCGGCAGAGCTGGCCTGCGACAGCAATATCGGACTGCCTTTCCGCGATGCGGTGGTGCCAGCCCGCGTGTCCTCTATCCAGCCCGCGGTCGCAAGCGGCCAGATCGTGCCGGGCGGCAAGCTTCTCGATCCGGCGACGATGCAAGGCCGCGGCTCGATGCTGGTCTACCTCGAATTGATCCATCCAGAGCACGAAGCGATGATGCTGGATGGCAGCGGGTGCTTTGTGCAGACCTATACCGACAATCTGGCGGGCGCGTTCGGTCATATCATTGCTGCGACCGGCATAATCAAGGCCGGCGCACTGCGGCTCAAGGTCTGGGGCTCTCTTGTGACGGGGATCGGCCTTGTGGGGGCTGGCGGCCACTAGGCCATTTTATCCTGCGGCGCTCTCGCGCCCGATCGTGCGGCAAAGGAGCAGCACAGGGATCAAGCCGAAGGCCACCAGCGCCAGCGACGGCACCGCCGCCTCGCGCAGGCGTTCGTCCGCAGCAAGGCGGTAGGCCTGAACCGCAAGCGTCTCGAAGTTGAACGGGTGCAGGATCAGCGTCGCGGGCAGTTCCTTCATCACGTCGACAAAGACGATCAGCAGCGCAGTCAGCACCGAGGTCTTTGCGACCGGCAGATGCACCTTCCACAGGAGCCGCCCCGCGCCCTTGCCAAGACTGCGTGCGATGGCGTCGTAATGCGCCGGCACGGTCGCCATGCCGCTGTCATAAGCGTTGAGCGCGGCGGCCATGAAGCGTGCCATATAAGCCAGCACCATCAACCAGATCGATCCGGTGATCAGCAGACCCGTATCGATCCCGAAATTCGACTCCATGAACCGGTCGATGACATTGTCGAGGCCCGCCAGCGGCACCATCAGACCCACGGCGATCACACCGCCCGGCACGGCATAACCCAGCCCCGCCCCCACGACCAGCCCGCGCGAGACGCGGCTTGGATGGGTGCGCGCGCGAAATCCTATCAGGATTGCGCCCAGAACCGTCAGCACCGACGCCACCATGGCCAGCAGCACGGAATTGCCCATCAGGCCGACATAGCGCCCGTCCAGAAGGTTCTGCCCTGAGCCGTATGCCATGATGCCGAGCATTACGACGGGAATGAGAAAGCCCAGCAGGACCGGCAGCAGGCAGACCGCAATCGCGCCCCAAGCGCGCCAGCCGGTCAGGCGCGGCTTGGTCAGCACCTCGAAGCGCGCTCCGCCCCGGCCTGCGCGCCGCACCTTGCCGCGCTGCGCCCGCTCCAGCCCTGCCAGCAACAGCGCAAAGGTCAGAAGGCACAGCGCCAGTTGCGCCGCCGCTGCGCGATCACCCAAGGAGAACCACGCCTGATAAATGCCGGTGGCAAAGGTCTGGACGTTGAAAAACGCGACCGTGCCGAAATCCGCAATCGTCTCCATGATGGCCAGCAGCGTGCCGCCCACGATCGCCGGCCGCGCCATCGGCAGAGCCACCGCCCAGAACGCAGCCAGGGGCGAGCGCCCTAGCGTGCGCGCCACAAGAAACGCGTTCGAGCTTTGCTGGCGGAACGACGCGCGCGCGAGAAGGTAGACGTAAGGATAAAGCACCATGGTCAGCATCAGGGCCGCGCCGCCGAGGCTGCGAATCTCGGGAAACCAGTAGTCGCGCGGGCCCCAGCCGGTCACGTTGCGCAACAGCGTCTGCACCGGGCCCGGATGATCCAGCAGCGAGGTATAGGCATAGGCCAGCACATAGGCCGGAAAGGCCAGCGGTAGGGCCAGCGCCACTTCCAGCCATCGCACCCCGGGGAATCGATAAACCGTGACCAGCCAAGCGGTAGAGGTGCCGATGATGGCCGCGCCGCTGCCGACGATGACAACCAGCGCCAGCGTCGTGGCGGTATAGCGCGGCAAGACCGTGGACAGAACGTCGCGCCATGTCTCCAGATCGCCGCCCATCGCCGCCAGTGCCGCCGCGACAATAGGCGCCACGCAGAGTGCGGCGACTACCCATGCCAGCCGGTACATCAGCCGCTCTGTCATGAAAACGCCCCCTGCCGCCCGGCGCCTATGCCTGAGCGTTTCGATCACTAATCGCCCCGCCGCAAAGGGTCAAGCGCTGCTCCCGCGCCATATCGACCTGCGCGCCACACCTGCAACGAATGTGCCAGACCCGGCCCAGCCCCCTGAATCTACAGGCACTTTCCCTAGCGTCGCCTGGCAGGGCTCATCACATGGTCTTTACATACCCCAAGAATCGGGACACGTTCTTGCCATCGCCAAGGCGGGCGCCGCTCATTCGGCCCCCGCCGCGACAAAGTTCAGGGAGATGACAATGAAAACACTTCGACACCTCGCCACGGCGACGGCGACCGCGATGCTGATGGGCGCAGCCACGCTGGCCCCGGCGCAAACACTGAATTTCGCCTATGACGCCGATCCCGTCTCGCTTGACCCGCACGAGCAGCTGTCCGGCGGCACGCTTCAGCTGAGCCACATGATCTTCGATCCGCTGGTGCGCTGGAACAAGGACCTCGGATTTGACGGCCGCCTTGCCTCGGATTGGGAGCGGGTCGACGACACGACCATGCGCTTCAACCTGCGCGAGGGCGTCAAATTCCACTCGGGCAACGATATGACCGCCGAAGACGTGGTCTGGACGATCGAGCGGCTGAAATCCTCGGCCGACTTCAAGGGCATCTTCTCGGGATGGACCTCGGTCGAGGCCATCGACGACTATACCGTCGAGATCAAGACGGATGGCCCCAGCCCGCTGGTCTTGCACACGGCCACGTACGTCTTCCCGCTCGACAAGGATTTCTACGAAGAAGGCGGCGCCGAGATCGCCAAGCATGGTGACAGCTTTGCCTCGTCGAACGTGTCGGGCACCGGCCCCTTCACAATCGCCGAGCGCGAGCAGGGCGTGAAAATGGTGTTCGAGCGCAACCCCGACTATTGGGATGCCGAAAGCCCCGGCAATGTCCAGACCGCCATCCTGACCCCCATCAAGGAAGCGCCGACCCGCGTCGCCGCCCTTCTGTCGGGTGACGTGGACTTCATCGCGCCCGTGCCGCCCACCGACCTTGAGCGTATCGAGAACGATGAGAACACCAATCTGATCACCATGTCGGGCACGCGCATCATCACGCTGCAGCTGAACCAGAAGCGCAACGAGGCCCTCGCCAATCCCAAGGTCCGTCTTGCCATGGACAACGCGATCAACAACGCGGGCATCGTCGACAAGATCATGAAGGGCTTCGGCACCGTCGCGGCGCAAAACTCGCCCGAGGGGTATCTGGGCCACAACCCGAACCTCGAGCCGCGCTTCGATCTGGAAAAGGCGCGCGCGCTGATGGAAGAGGCCGGCTATGCGGATGGCTTCTCGGCCTCGATGATGTGCCCCAACAACCGCTACGTGAACGACTACAAGATTTGCGAAGCGGCTGCGGCGATGCTGGCACAGATCAAGATCGACATCGATCTGACAACCATGCCCAAGGCACAGTACTGGCCCGAATATGATGAGCGGGCAGCAGACATCATGATGATCGGCTGGCACGCCGACACCGAGGATTCGGCCAACTTCTACGAATTCCTCAACATGACGCCCAACGCCGACACCGGAAAAGGCCAGTACAATTCGGGCAACTACTCGAATGCCCGCGTGGACGAGTTGACCATGGCCTCGCTGACGGAGACGGATTCGGCAAAGCGCGCCGAGATGCTGCAGGAAGTCGAGCAGATCCTTTACGATGAGGCAGCCTACATCCCGCTGCACTGGCAGGACCTCGCATGGGCCGCACGCAAGGGCGTGAACATCGAGCCTGTCCTCAACGTGATGAACTTCCCCTATCTGGGTGATCTCGTCATCGAGGAATAAGCACCTCAGGCGGGCCGGAGCACTCCGGCCCGCCGCTGCGTCAACCGCCCAATCGGCTTGACGTCCGGCCTCTTACCGGCCTAGACGGCGCCCATTCGCCGCATCCCCTCCAGCAGCCGCCAGAGACGTATCCGCATCATGCATATCATCGCATTCCTCATCCGGCGCGCCATTCAGGCCGTGATCGTGATGTTCGTCATCTCGCTCATCGGCTTTTCGATCCAGGATAATCTGGGCGATCCGCTGCGCGAACTCGTCGGCCAATCCGTCTCCGAGTCCGAGCGCCAGGCGCTGCGCGACGAGCTGGGCCTGAACGATCCGTTCTTTGTCCAATACGCCCGGTTTCTCGGCAATGCCGTGCAGGGCGATCTGGGCACCTCCTATTTCTTCAAGCGCCCGGCGCTTGAAGTCATCATGGACAAGTTTCCCGCGACCTTCGAACTGGTCCTCGGCTCGGTCGTGATCTTCCTCGCGCTATCGATTCCCGGGGGCATCTACTGTGCCATCAACCGCGAAAAATGGCTGGCCAAGACCATCATGACAGCCTCGATCATCGGCATCTCGATCCCCGTCTTCCTGACCGCGATCCTGCTGGTCTGGCTTTTCGGCGTTGAATTGGGCTGGCTCCCTGCCTTCGGGCGCGGCGACACCTACGAGCTTCCCTGGGGCTGGGATACCGGCCTGCTGACCCTCGATGGCCTGTCGCATCTGATCCTGCCCTCCATCGCGCTCAGCTCCATCATGCTGCCGCTCTTCATCCGCCTCATCCGGGCCGAGATGATGGAGGCGATGGGCACCGATTATGTCCGCTTCGCCCGCGCCAAGGGCCTCAGCACGCCGCGCGTGCGCTACGTCCACGCCTTTCGCAACACGCTTCTGCCCGTGGTCACCGTAGGCGGCCTGATGATCGGCACGCTCATCGCCTACACGATCCTGACCGAGACGGTCTTTCAGTGGCCGGGCATGGGCTTTCTCTTTCTCGAGGCGGTGAACCGTGTCGATACGCCGCTCATCATTGCCTATATCATCGTCGTTGGCCTGATCTTCGTTGTCGTGAACACCATCGTCGATTTCATCTACACACTCATCAATCCGATGGTGAAACTTCCGGGGGCCAAATCATGATCACCTGGCAAGGATTTATCAAACGCTTCCTGTCGGACCCTGTCGCCATCGGCGCGGGCATCGTTCTGCTGGTCCTCATCGTCATGGCCGTCTTCGCGCCGTGGATCGCGCCGCAGAATCCCTATGACCTCTTGCAACTGAACATCATGGACAGCGAAATGCCCCCCTCCTGGCGCGAGGGCGGGGATGAGCGGTTCTGGCTGGGCACGGATGCACAGGGGCGCGGCGTCTTTTCCACCATTCTCTATGGCACAGGTATCAGCCTGCTGATCGGAATCGGCGCGGTCATCGTGCAGGCGATCCTGGGGGTCAGCCTCGGCCTCTGGGCCGGCTATCGTGGCGGCTGGGTCGACAGCTTCCTCATGCGGATGGCCGACATCCAGATGAGCCTGTCTACGCTGATGATCGCCATCATCGCGCTCGCCCTTTTCAAGACGGCCTTCGATGCCAATGTCTATGCCGATTATGCCATCATCATGCTGATCCTGATCATCGGCGTCGCCGAATGGCCCAAATTCGCGCGCACGGTGCGTTCGTCGGTGCTCGGCGAGAAGGGCAAGGAATATGTCGACGCTGCCCGCGTGATAGGCCTGCCCGCGCGCAAGGTGATGTGGGGCCATATCCTGCCCAACACGCTGACGCCCGTTCTGGTCATCTCGACCATCCAGGTGGCCGAGGCAATCATGACCGAGGCGGCCCTCAGCTTCCTCGGCCTCGGCATGCCCACGGACAAGCCGTCGCTCGGCTCGCTGATCCGGTCGGGCTTTGAATTCATCTTTTCGGGCTCGTGGTGGATCACCCTCTACCCGGCAATCGTTCTGGTTACGCTGGTCTTGGCGCTCAACCTCTTGGGCGATTGGCTGCGCGATGTGCTGAACCCGAAACTGCGCAGAGGGGACGACTGATGCCACTTCTCGAAGTCAACGACCTGCATGTCGCCTTTCCCAAAGGCAAGAAGGGTGAGGTCGAAGCGCTGCGCGGTGTCGATCTGGTTCTCGAAAAAGGCCAGCGTCTGGGCGTCGTGGGCGAATCGGGCGCGGGCAAATCCATGCTGGCCTTTGCCATCCTCAACCTCATCGCCGAGCCGGGCCGCGTTACCCAGGGCTCCGTCACTTTCGACGGGCAGAACCTGCTGGGCATGTCCGAGCGGCAGATCCGCCACATCCGCGGCAACCGCATCTCGATGATCTTTCAGGACCCAATGGTCACGCTGAACCCGGTGCTCAGCATCGGCCAACAGATGATCGAAACGCTCAAGGCGCATCGCAGCATCTCGACCCGCGAGGCGCACAAGCTCTGCGTCGAAAAGCTCAAGCTGGTGGCGATCCCCTCGGCGGAGTCGCGCATGGACGCCTACCCGCACGAGCTTTCGGGCGGCCTGCGTCAGCGCGTCGTCATCGCCATTGCCCTCTTGACTGATCCCGAGTTGATCATCGCGGACGAGCCGACAACAGCGCTCGACGTGACCATCCAGGCCGAGATCATGTCGCTGATCCTGCGCCTATGCCGCGAGAATGACGTGGCGCTGATCCTCATCACACATGATCTGGGCGTCGTCGCCGAGGTGACCGAGCGCATCATGATCATGTATGCTGGCAAATGCGTCGAGACGGGCCGCACCCGCGACATCATCGACGCGCCCAAGCATCCCTATGCGGTCGGCCTTCTGAAAGCGCTGCCGCAGAACAGCACGAAGGGCGCCAAGCTCTACCAGATCCCCGGCTCCATGCCGCCCATCACCAACCTGCCCTCGGGCTGCCCCTACCATCCCCGGTGCGAGCGTGCGACTGATGAATGCCGCGCCGCCATGCCGCCGCTGGAACATGGCGTGGCCTGCTTTCACCCGATGCATGTGAACCTGTCGCATCACGCCGGGGAGCCCAAGGGTGCGGAGACTGTAGAATGACCGATCCGAAATCCGCACCAACACCCATCGTCGAGACCCGCGGGCTCGAAATGCGCTTCAACCTGCCGACGCACTTCCTCAGCCGCGAAAAGCCCGTGCTGCACGCCCTGTCCGGCGTCGATGTGCAGATCCAGAAGGGCGAGACCTTCTGCGTCGTGGGCGAGTCCGGCTGCGGCAAGACCACTCTTGGCCGGGCCATCATGGGTCTGCTGACCCCCTCGTCAGGCGAAATCTACTTTGAAGGTCGCCGCATCGACACGATGGACGAGGCCGAACGCAAGCCGATCCGCGCCGACATGCAGATGGTGTTCCAGAACCCCTATGCCTCACTCAACCCGCGCCGCAACGTTTTCCAGACGCTGGCCGAGCCGATCCGCCACCTGATGCCGGAAAAATCCGAGGCCGATGTGCGCAAACAGGTCGAGGACGTGCTGGATGCCACCGGCTGCGACCAAAGCTGGCAGCGCAAGCTGCCGCATGAATTCTCGGGCGGTCAGCGCCAGCGGATCGCGATTGCCCGCGCGCTGGTCACGAACCCCGCCTTCATCGTCGCGGACGAGCCGATTTCGGCGCTCGACGTGTCGATCCAGGCGCAGATCCTGAACCTGCTGAATGACCTGCAGGACGAGCGCGGCTTGACCTACATGTTCATCACGCATGACCTCAGCGTGGTCGAGCATTTCGGCGACCGCGTGGCCGTGATGTATCTGGGCCAAGTGATGGAACTGGCTCAGACCGACGCGATCTACAGCGACCCCAAGCACCCCTATACGCAGCTTTTGCTGGACGCGATCCCGCGCCTCGAAGGCGGGTCTTTCGACGCCCCGCGCGAGCCGGGCGAGCTGCCCGATCCAGTCAATCCGCCGCCCGGCTGCCCCTTCGCGCCGCGCTGCCCGATTGCGCAGGATATCTGCCGTGCCGAGCGGCCCCAACTGCGCCCCGTGGGGGCGCGCGGCACAATGGCCGCCTGCCATCTGGCCGAATAGGGCTATTTGTTCGATTTCGGCATGAAATAGAGCTCAATCGCTGAGTAATATAGCGATGGAGGCGTGATATTTACACGCTCAAGTATTCACACCGATATCCGCACGCGCGACAGCCGTCGCTTTCAGCACCGCATGACAGGCCGTGCCGGGGGCAAGGCGCAGCTCATCCATCGCCTCGGCGGTAATGCGTGCCAGCAATCGATCCTCCCCGAGACGCAGCGAGACGGCCACGCCCGGCCCTTCGCCGCGATGCACCGCCTCGACCACTGCGGGCAAAATATTGCGCGACGACAGTCCCTCGGGCCGCCTTAGAGACACTAGAACATCCTGCGCCAATATCCTGATCCGCATGGACTTTCCAACTTCGGCATCAATGCCCGGCAGGCGCAACTCGCCGCCGCTGATCGCAAGGCGGCTGAGGCCCGCCGGATTGCTCTCGGTCACGCGGGCGATCAGGACTGAGCCCGCCTCGCGCACGCCGATCAGGGGCACCATCGCAGGATCGCTCAGCACATCCGTCACCTCCCCGGCCCTGACAACACGGCCCGCCCTCAGCACCACGATGTGGTCAGCAAGTCGGGCAATCTCGGCCAATGCGTGGCTGATATAGATGATCGGCAGACCCCCACTGTCGCGCAAACGTTCCAGATAGGGAAGGATCTCGTCCTTGCGCGGCCCGTCCAGCGCTGCCAGAGGCTCGTCCATCAGCAAGAGGCGTGGCCGCATTCCCAGCGCGCGGGCAATGGCGACGCGCTGCTTTTCCCCGCCCGAAAGGCTCGCCGGCCGCCGCTCCATAAGAGCTCCAATACCCAGGATCTGCTCGATGACATCCGCGCCCAGCCCCGGCGCGCCGGGCGGGGCATAGCGCGCCCCGAATGCGATATTCTGCGCCACGGTCAGATGCGGAAACAGCCGCCCGTCCTGGAACACCGTCCCGATGCGGCGGCGCGCAGGTGGCAGGAAAACGCGCGCTTCACTGTCAAAAAGCGTCTCGCCGCCCAGCGCGATCACGCCCCGCTTGGGCGCCGAAAGCCCCGCAATCGCCTTGGCCAAACTGGTCTTGCCGGACCCCGAGGGCCCGAAGAGGGCCGTGACCCCCGGGCCCGCCTCGAACGCCGCGTCCAGCGTGAAATCCCCCAGCCGATGCGCGATATCGACGGTCAGGCTCATCGTGCGCTCCTCGCTACCATGCGCCGCGCCAGCCATTCCGACGCGATCACCGCCCCGATCGAGACCGCCAGCGCCGCCGCCACCAGCCGCAGCGCCGACCCCTCACCGCCCGGCACCTGCAGGAAGGCATAGATGGCCGAGGGCAGCGTCTGTGTCTGGCCCGGAATGTTGGCGACAAAAGTGATCGTCGCGCCGAACTCGCCCATCGCCTTGGCGAAACCCAGTACCGCCCCGGCCAGTATGCCTGGCGCGATCAGGGGCAGCGTGACGCGGCAGAAGACCGCCCAGCGTCCCGCGCCCAGCGTTCCCGCCGCCTCTTCGAGGTTCGGATCTACCGCTTCGATCGACAGGCGGATGGCGCGGACCATTAGCGGAAAGCCCATGATTCCCGCCGCTAGCGCCGCCCCGGTCCAGCGAAAGGCGAAGATGATGCCGATCTCGGCCAGCGCGCCGCCAATCCAGCCGCTGCGCCCGAAGGTCAGAAGCAGCAGGTAGCCCGTCACCACCGGCGGCAGCACCAGCGGAAGATGCACCAGCGCGCTCAGCGCCGCATGGCCCGGAAACCTCCGCCGCGCCAGCAGCCATGCCACGGCGATGGCGGGCGGCAGGCTGAACAGCACGGCCACCACCGACACTTGCAGCGACAAAAGCAGCGCGTCACGGGCGGCGGCATCCAGCATCAGGGCGCGGCCGCCAGTGTGAACCCATGCGCGGCGAATATCTCCCGCGCCGCAGGGCTTTGCAGAAAGGCGATGAACGCGGCGCCAACTTGGGTCAGCGCAGCGGCGGGATAGACGATGGGGTCATGCATCCCCTCCGGCACCGCAAGGATCACGCGCACCCCCGGCTCGGCGGCGGCATCGGTGGCATAAACCACGCCCAGCGGCGCCTCCTGCCGTGCGACCAGTGCCAGCGCGGCGCGCACATTGTCGGTCTCGGCCAGATGCGGGCTGAGCGCCGTCCAAAGATCCGCCGCTTCCAGCCATTGCCTGCCATAGATCCCTGCGGGCACACCGCCCGTCTGGCCGATGGCCAAGCGCCCCCCATCAAGCCGGGCCAGCAGGCTCTTCGCGCTGAACTCGGCCAGATCAGGCGTGCCCGCGGGTGCGATCAGCACCAGCCGGTTGCCCAGCAATGGAGTACGGCGCGCAGCCTCGACCAATCCCTGATCCTCCAGCCAGTCCATCCAGTCTGTATTGGCGAGGATTACCGCATCCGCAGGCGCGCCATTGGCGATCTGCCGCGCGATCATGCCGCTGCCCGCGACCGAAATGACGGCCTCGCCCGGATAGGCCTGGGCCACGTCGCTCAGCACGCCTTGCAGGGATGCCGCCGCAAAGACGGTAACGCGCGCCTCTGCAGAAACGCCCGCCGCCCAGACTGCAGTGATGAGGGCCGCGCATAGGCGGGCAGCCAGGAAAAATCGGCGCATTTCGATCCCTTTTGCCAACGGTGTCACGCGCAGTGACGCAGCGTCGCCCTTGGGCCGGGCCGATCCGCTTGCACATGCCGAATGGTTGTTTTTCCGAACCGTTGGCAATATATTGAATGAACGCAAGAGCAAAAGCGTAAAGAAGGCCCGCGGCAGATATCGCTCCGGGGCCCGGTAGCGCAGCTAGACAGAGCAGACGAATACTTGAGTATGAACAAGCCAGCGGCTCTTGAGCCAATAGAACTGCGTGATGCGCACAAAAGCGATGTGCGCACACAATTTGGTGCGCTTTGCTATCGCGTTGTGCGGGGCAAGGTCGAGGTGTTGCTGGTCACCAGCCGCGGCACCAAGCGCTGGATCGTGCCCAAGGGCTGGCCCATGGACGGCAAGACACCCGCCCAGTCCGCCGCGATCGAGGCTTGGGAAGAGGCCGGCGTGCGCGGGCGGATGTATGAGCGCCCTCTTGGCCTCTATTCCTATCGCAAGACGATCGAGGATGGCGACGATCTGCCATGTGTCACAATGCTGTATGCGATGAAAGTGACTGAAATCGCGACGGAATATCCCGAGGCGCATGAGCGCCGCCGCAAGTGGCTGCGCCCCAAGAAGGCGGCGGCGATGGTTGACGAAGCCGATCTGGCCTATCTCATTCGCAATTTCGATCCGGCGCATGCAAAATACTGAGGCCGTAAAGGCTGTCTTGATATCCAACGAAATATAGCTATTTCAAATGGGTAGTGTACGGGCCCTTGGACGATGATCAAATTCTCACTCAAATGCGCGCAAGACCACCGCTTTGACAGCTGGTTTCAGTCGGCGGACGCGTTTGACACGCTCTCGGCGCGAGGCATGGTCAGTTGCGCGGTGTGCGGTATCACGGATGTCGAAAAGACGGTTATGGCCCCCAGCGTCCGGTCCGGCCACAAGGGCGGTGCCGAAGAAGCGCCGCGCTCCGATGCGCTCGCCGCGCCATCCACCCCCGCCGAGCAGGCGATGGCCGAGTTGCGCCGCCGGATCGAGGCCAACTCCGAGTATGTCGGCACCGATTTCGCCAAACAGGCCCGCCAGATGCACGAGGGCGATGCCCCCACCCGCTCGATTCATGGCGAGGCGAAGCTGGGCGAGGCCCGCAAGCTGGTCGAGGATGGCGTTCCGATCCTGCCCCTGCCTTTCCGTCCCGTTCGCAAGGTGAATTGAGCCCGCTGCGCTGGACATGCCCGGCGTGGAATGGTCTTTGGACCGGAACGCAAATCCAAAGGTACATCCATGAACGGCGAGCATGACCTCAAACGCTTTCTAGCAGGAATGTCGCCCGTGCTGGACCCCGAAACATATGTTTTCGTCACCCTGCCGGGCCGCGCCGTGCCGCCGGGCCTCGCCCCCCGCATGACCATGCAGGAGGGCGAGGGCACCACCATCATCGTGACTGAGGCGGATGCGGATGCCTCCGGGCTGGATCACGTCTTTGCCTGCCGCATGATCACGCTCAATGTGCATTCCGCTCTTGATGCCGTCGGCTTCCTTGCCCGCGTGACGACGCGACTGGCGGGCCTCGGGATGGGCGTCAATCCGGTAGCGGGATATTACCACGATCACCTCTTCGTGCCGACCGATCGCGCCGATGATGCCATGACCGCCCTGCGCGAGATGGCGCGCGAGGCCGCGGGCTAGGCGCGCGCTCTTGCCCTTGGGCGCGCCGCCGCGTAAACCGCCTGCGAACACAGCCAAGGGACGCCTCATATGCCCGTTCTCGTGATGAAATTCGGTGGCACGTCCGTCGCCAACCTCGACCGTATCCGCCGCGCGGCCAAGCGTGTGGGCGTCGAGGTGGCGAAGGGATATGACGTGATCGTCATCGTCTCGGCCATGTCGGGCAAGACGAACGAGCTGGTCGGCTGGGTCGGCGAGACGTCCCCGCTTTATGACGCCCGCGAATACGATGCGGTCGTCAGCTCGGGCGAAAACGTCACCGCGGGCCTCATGGCGCTGACCTTGCAGGAAATGGAGATCCCCGCCCGCAGTTGGCAGGGCTGGCAGGTGCCGGTGCGCACCACCTCGGCGCATAGCGCCGCCCGGATCGAAGATATCCCGCCAGACAACATCATGGCCAAGTTCGCCGAGGGCATGCGTGTGGCGGTCGTCGCCGGGTTCCAGGGCGTTAGCCCTGAGGGGCGAATCACGACGCTGGGCCGGGGCGGAAGCGACACCACCGCCGTCGCCTTTGCCGCCGCGCTGAACGCCGAGCGCTGCGACATCTATACCGACGTGGACGGCGTCTACACCACCGATCCGCGCATCTCGTCCAAGGCCCGCAAGCTGGACCGCATCGCCTTCGAGGAGATGCTGGAGCTGGCCAGTCTTGGTGCCAAGGTGCTGCAAACCCGCTCGGTCGAGCTGGCGATGCGTTATAACGTCAAGCTGCGCGTGCTCAGCAGCTTTGAGGAACAATCAGATGACGCCGGCACCCTTGTCTGCGCCGAGGAGGAAATCATGGAATCCAAAGTTGTGACCGGCATCGCCTATTCCCGCGACGAGGCCAAGATGACCCTTCTGTCCGTGGCCGACCGGCCCGGCATCGCCGCCGCCATCTTTGGCCCGCTCAGCGAGGCGGGCGTCAATGTCGACATGATCATCCAGAACATCTCGGAGGATGGCCGCACCGACATGACCTTCTCCTGCCCCACGGATCAGGTGGCGCGCGCCGAAAAGGCGCTGAAGGACGCGGTCGCCGCCGGACGGATCGACTATGGCAACCTGGTGGCCGATACCAATGTCGCCAAGGTCTCTGCGGTCGGGATCGGCATGCGTAGCCAGTCGGGCGTCGCGGCAAAAATGTTCAAGACGCTTTCGGATGAAGGCGTGAACATCAAGGTCATTGCAACCTCCGAGATCAAGATTTCCGTTTTGATCGACCGGAAATACATGGAACTCGCCGTGCAGGCACTGCATGATACGTTCGAGTTGGACAAGGCGGGCTGAGGCGATCTCACCCCTCCCCCGGCGACGGACAGGCGGATAGGCAAAGGGCTGATGAGCCAGGATTTCCAGACTGACAGCCGCCAGATGTTGGGCCGCCTTCGGGCGGTCATGGCCGACGACGCTGCAGGTCAGGCGCGGCTGGATCAGATCACGCATCTGATCGCCGAGGAAATGCGGATCGAGGTCTGCTCGATCTATCTTTTCCGCGACGAGGACACGCTTGAGCTGTGCGCGACCGAGGGGCTCAACGCCTCAGCCGTGCACGAAACCCGGATGAAGCTGGGCGAGGGTCTGGTTGGCCGTGTCGCGCGCACTGGGCAAGTCATCAACACCGACGACGCGCCCGGCACTCGCGGATTCCGCTTCATGCCCGAAACCGGCGAGGAGGCGTATTCGTCCTTCATGGGCGTGCCGATCCAACGCCTTGGCGAAAAGCTGGGCGTGCTGGTGGTGCAGTCCAAGGATGCCCGCAGTTTCTCCGAAGAAGAAGTCTATGCAGTCGAGGTCGTGGCTATGGTGCTGGCCGAAATGGCCGAGCTGGGCGCCTTCATCGGCGAAGGCGCGGCGATGTCCGCGCGCCACCAGCACGCCGTCCTCTTTCGCGGCACCACCGCGCAGGAGGGAACGGCGCGCGGCCATGTCTGGCTGCACGAGCCGCGCGTGGTGGTCACCAACCTCATCGCCGAAGACCCGGTGCGCGAGACGGAGCGCCTGGGCGAGGCTGTCGATCAATTGCGCGTTGGCGTCGACCGCATGCTCAGCAGCGCCCGATTTGGCGACAAGGAGCAGCTTGAGGTGCTCGAGGCCTACCGCATGTTCGCCAACTCCAAGGGCTGGCTGCGGCGAATGGAGCAGGATATCGGCAGGGGCCTCTCGGCCGAGGCTGCCGTGGAAAAGGAACAAACGAACGCCCGCGCGCGCCTGACTCAGGTGGGCGACGCTTATCTGCGCGACCGCCTGCACGACCTTGATGATCTCAGCAATCGCCTGCTGCGCATCCTGACCGGCCAAGGCAATGAGACCGGCGCCGAGATGCCTCCCGACCCCATCCTGATCGCGCGAAACATCGGCCCTGCCGAACTCTTGGATTATGGCCGCAGCCTCAAGGGCATCGTGCTGGAGGAAGGCGCCGTCGGCAGCCATGCCACCATCGTCGCGCGCGCGCTGGCGATTCCGTTGATCATACACGCCAAGAACGTCACGACCGAGGCACTGAACGGCGATCCGATCCTCGTCGATGGCGATCAGGGCATCGCCCATCTGCGCCCCGACGACACGGTCTTTGCCGCCTTCAGCGATAAGATGGCGATGCAGGCCAAGGCCCAGGAACGCTACGCCTCGATCCGGGACAAGCCCGCGACAACGCTGTGCGGGCGCACCCTGTCACTGACCATGAACGCGGGCCTCATGGCCGATTTGCCCAGCCTCGAAGGCTCGGGCGCGGACGGCGTTGGCCTCTTCCGGACCGAGTTGCAATTCCTCGTCCGCTCGAAAATGCCCAAACGGGCCGAGCTGAGCGAGCTTTACGCCCGCGTCATGGATGCCGCCAAGGGCCGCGAGGTCGTGTTCCGCACGCTTGACATCGGCTCGGACAAGGTGCTGCCCTACATGAAGGCCACGGACGAGCCGAACCCGGCGCTTGGCTGGCGGGCGATCCGCGTCGGCCTCGACAAGCCGGGCGTGATGCGGATGCAGCTTCAGGCCCTCATTCGCGGCGCCAAGGGGCGGCCCCTGACGGTGATGTTCCCCTTTGTCGCCCAGCTCGAGGAATTCGATGCGGGCCGCGCCGAGATGGACAAGGCGATGGAGCGCGAGCGGATCCTCGGCCATCCCTTGCCGGAAACGCTGAAACTGGGCGCGATGCTGGAAACGCCAAGCCTCGCCTATGCGCCCGATCAGTTCTATCGCAGCGTCGATTTCCTCTCGATCGGCGGCAATGATCTCAAACAGTTCTTTTTCGCCGCCGACCGCGAGAACGAGCGCGTGAGGCGCCGCTACGACACGCTGAATGTCAGCTTCCTGACCTTCCTGCAGGGCATCGTCGAGCGCTGCATCACCACGAACACGCCGCTCAGCTTCTGCGGCGAGGATGCGGGGCGTCCCGTCGAGGCGGCCTGCCTTGCCGCCATCGGCCTGCGCAGCCTGTCGATGCGCCCCGCCTCCATCGGCCCGGTCAAGTCGATCCTGCGCCGCACCGATCTGGACGAGCTGCGCAGCGTCATTGACGAGGCCGGGCGCCGCGGTGACCAATCCGTGCGTCCTTCGGTGATGGAATACCTGCGGGAAAAACTCTAGCGCTTGGCGGGCGGCGCGGCGATGCGCGCCCGAAACTGCTCCAGCAGCTCGGCATGGGGGATATCCGCCTCGATGGCGAGGCGCCTCAGACCGAAATGCACATGCGCCATCTGCTGGTAATAGCTGGTAAAGGCGTAGTTCGTCGCGGCCCCGGCAGCCGCGCCCAGCACCGGCACCGTCTGCGCCGCCAGTTTCTGCCCCAGAACCACACTGAGGCGCGGCGCGACCTTGGAAATCAGCGCCTGCATCGCCTTGCCGGTGACCGCCACGCGCGTCGTCAGAAACGCCAGATCGGCGCCGTCGTCATGATCCAGCGGGCCCGCTGCGGCAAAGACCTGCACGCAGTCATAGCGCACGCCCTCTTCGGCCGGATCGAAGCCGTATTCGCCGGCCACGTCCTGAATGGCACGCAAAAGGATGGTTGTCGTGATCGGCAATTCGGCCATCGCGCTGGGAAGTCCGCCAAAGCCGCCGGCCGCCCCCATCGCAGTGGTGACCGCACGGCTCAGCCAGCCGGGCTGTGTTCCGACCACCCCGCGCGAGCGGTGCGCGGCCCCCATGGCCATCTCGAGCGCTTGCGCCGTGCCGCCCTCTAGGCGATCGCGCACGCGTTCGGGCAGCCGGTCGATCAGCGCCTCGGCGCGCCCGCCGACGACGTTGAGCACCTGTATGCCCAGATTGCCCGCGCGCCTGTGGCGCTGCGCCAGCGCATCCAGCCGCGCCGCGACGGCGGCCTTGTCGATCGGGGGGTCAAGCAAATCCATCATGGGTTATAGATCGGCGCATTTGGCCCCGGTTTCAAGCAGCGCGCGTCACTTTGCCGATAATACCATCCCAAGCGCCTGGCGTCAGGTCAAGGCCCAGAACACGGTCCGGGTTGGTGGGCGGCGGCATTTCGACATGATCAAGCCGGGCAAAACCGAAGCGCCCATAATAGGGTGCATCGCCCACCAGCATCACCCGGTCCCAGCCGCGCTCGCGCGCCTCGGCCAGCGAGCCGCGCATGAGGTAGGCGCCCAACCCCTCGCCTTGGTGGGTCGGATGCACCGCGATCGGCCCTAGCAGCAGCGCCCAGGCATCACCGATGCGCACAGGCCAGTACCGGATCGCCCCGGCGAGGATGCCGGCCTCGTCGCGGGCAACCGTGCTGAGGCCGGGAACGGGAGGGATGCCTTCACGCAGACGGTAGGACGACAGCGCCTCGCGGCCCGGCGCAAAACACAGGTCCAGCAGGGCTTCGACTTCCCACCAGTCCGCCTCCGTCTCGGGCCTCAGTTCCACCGCCGCGCCGCTCCCTGTCCTTCACCGCGCTTGGCTAGCACGACATGCCGCAGGCGACAATTCTGCACGCTGCGCCTGCGGGGCCTAGTGGCCTGCGCCCAGAACGCCGGTGCGCACATCGTAATCGACCGCGACCTGGTATTCGGGATCATCGTCGCTGTCGATCATCAGATGCCCAGCCTTCGTCAGCAGGCGGTGGCAATCGCGGCTGAGGTGGCGCAACTGCAAGGACTTGCCCGCAGCCTGATACCTGCCCGCCAGCCCCTCGATGGCCTGCAAGGCCGATTGGTCTACCACCCGGCTCTGATCGAAATCGACGATCACGGTGTCCGGGTCACCCTCGACATCGAAAAGCTCGCCAAAGCCCTCGGCCGAGCCGAAAAAGAGCGGCCCCTCGATGCTGTAGACGCGCGCGCCGCTTGCGTCCAGTTTGGTCGTCGCGTGGATCCGCTTGGCATTGTTCCACGAATAGGCCAGCGCCGAGACGATGACACCGACGACCACAGCGATGGCCAGATCGTATTTCACCGTGACCGCCGTCACGAGGACGATCACCATCGCATCAGTCAACGGCACCTTGCGCAGAATGGTCAGGCTATTCCAGGCGAAGGTGCCGATCACCACCATGAACATGACGCCGACCAGCGCAGCGAGCGGAATCTGCTCGATCAAAGGCGCGGCAAACAGGATGAAGATCAGCAGGAAGAGTGCTGCCGCAATGCCCGCAATGCGCGTGCGCCCACCCGATTTGACGTTGATCATCGACTGTCCGATCATCGCGCAGCCGCCCATACCGCCGAAAAACCCAGTCAGCGTGTTGGCAAGGCCCTGAGCGATGCACTCCTGGCTGGCACCGCCCCGGCGGCCCACCATTTCGCCCACAAGGTTGAGCGTCAGCAGGCTTTCGATCAAGCCAATCGCGGCAAGGATCACCGCGTAGGGCAGGATGATCTCAAACGTCTCGAGATTCAGCGGCACCATCGGGATATGGAAGGACGGCAAGCCACCCTTGATCGAGGCCAAGTCGCCGACGCGCGGCACGTCGAGGCCGAAGGCGATGACAAGCCCCGCGACAACGCCGATGCCAGCCAGCGGCGCAGGAATGATGCGCGTGATGCGCGGCATGATGTAGATGATCCCCATCGTCAGCGCGACAAGCGCCAGCATGATCAGCAAGGGCTGCCCCGACAGCCAGACACCGCCGCTCATGCCATGGCCGGTATTCTCCATCGTGCCAGGCACCTTGAACTGCCCCAGCTGCGCTAGGAAAATCACAATGGCAAGGCCGTTCACAAAACCCAACATGACCGGATGTGGCACGAGGCGAATGAACTTGCCCCATCGCAGCACGCCCGCAGTCACCTGCAAGAGGCCCATCAGCACCACGGTCGCAAAGAGGTATTCCACCCCGTGCTGCGCCACCAGAGCCACCATGACAACCGCCAGTGCGCCCGTCGCCCCCGAGATCATGCCCGGCCGGCCGCCCAGCACCGCCGTGACAAGCCCCACAAGGAACGCGGCATAAAGCCCGACCAGCGGGTGCACACCAGCAACGAACGCGAACGCGACCGCCTCGGGCACCAGCGCCAGCGCAACTGTCAGGCCTGACAGCAGCTCGATCCGCACGCGCGCGGCGCTAAACGTTTCGTCCTGCATCACGCGCAGATCGGGCATCGTGATGGTCTTGGCGAAGGCGGCCAGTGAGGTTCTCAAGGCGTGTGTCCTGTCAATAAGCGTCTTTTCGGGCGAGTGGCCCCCTTACCCCTCCTTCGGTTTCTTGGCTATACCTGAATTGGCACCCAACCTGTTTCGAAACACTTAAATCACGCGGGTCAGGCGGGCCTCGGACAAAATCGCCCCTCTCTGCCTGCTTTTCATTCACCGCGCCTGGGCCTAAACCCTGACGGGTAAACCGCGAAAGGAGCCCTGGATGGCGAAGAGAATGATCGGTGTGATCGGCGGCTCGGGCGTCTACGAGATGGAGAGGCTGGAGGGTGCCGAATGGCGCGAGGTGCAGACGCCTTTCGGCGCGCCCTCGGACCGCATCCTGACCGGAACTCTGGACGGCGTGCCGATGGCCTTCCTGCCCCGGCACGGTCGCGGTCATATCCACACCCCCGCCTCGGTGCCCTACCGCGCCAATATCGACGCGCTCAAGCGGCTGGGCGTGACGGATGTGGTCAGCGCCTCCGCCTGCGGGTCCTTCCGCGAGGATATGGCGCCGGGCGATTTCGTGATCCTCGATCAGTATATCGACCGCACCTTCGCCCGCGAGAAATCCTTCTTCGGCCCCGGCTGCGTCGCCCATGTCAGCGTCGCGCACCCGACCTGCGCGCGCCTCGGCGCTGCCTGCGCGGATGCCGCCGAGGCGACAGGCAGCCGCGTGCATCGCGGCGGCACCTACCTGGCCATGGAAGGCCCGCAATTCTCGACCGTGGCTGAAAGCAAGCTCTACCGCGAAAAGTGGGGCTGCGACGTGATCGGCATGACCGGTATGCCCGAGGCGAAACTGGCCCGCGAGGCCGAGCTTTGCTACGCGAGCGTGGCGATGATCACCGATTATGACAGCTGGCATCCCGAGCATGGCGAGGTCGATGTGACCGCGATCATCGCGACCCTGATGGGCAATGCCGCGCGCGCCAAGGACATGCTGCGCATCCTTCCCGCGCATCTGGAGGCCGAGCCCGCGCCCTGCCCCCATGGCTGCGATCGCGCGCTGGAATATGCCATCCTGACCGCACCCGAAGCTCGGGACCCTGCAATGCTGGAAAGGCTGGACGCGGTGGCAGGCCGTGTGCTGAATAGGGCCGCAGACTGATCCGCATATTAAAAAGGAGTGCGCACGATGCCACTGGACCTCTGGCTGGCCTTCGTTGCCGCCTCGACCGCGCTTCTGTTGATCCCCGGCCCGACGGTCCTCTTGGTTCTCAGCTACGCGCTCAGCAAGGGGCGCGGCGTCGCGCTTGCCTCGGCGGGCGGGGTTGCCTTGGGCGATCTGGTGGCGATGAGCGCCTCGCTCATGGGCCTCGGCGCGCTGGTGCTGGCCTCGGCCACACTCTTTACTGCGCTGAAATGGATCGGGGCGGTCTACCTTGTCTGGCTGGGGATCAAGCTGATCCGAAGCGCGCCGGGCGCTGGTCTGACCCTGCCATCCAGCGCCGAGGTCACCGGCCGCAGTGTCTTTTGGCATGCAGCTGCCGTGACCGCGCTCAACCCCAAATCCATCGCCTTCTTCATCGCCTTCGTGCCGCAATTCGTCACGCTGGATGCGCCTCTGACACTGCAATTCGCCGTGCTCATCGGCACCTTCGTGGGGCTAGCCGCACTGAACGCACTGGCCTATGCCCTGCTGGCGGACCGGATGCGCGCGCGCATCGCGCGGCCGGGTGTAATCGCCTGGCTGACCCGCGCGGGCGGCGGCGCGCTGATTGCCATGGGGCTGGCCACCGCATTCTTGCGGCGCGGCACCACCTGAAAAGGAGAACGACCATTTCCGAGCCATCCCTGCGCGCGCTTATCCGCACCATCCCCGACTTTCCCAAACCGGGAATCATGTTTCGCGATGTGACCACCCTTCTTGCCGATCCTGCTGGACTGCGCACCGCCGTGGCTCAGATGGCCGCGCCGTGGGAGAGCACGGGCATCGACAAGGTTGTCGGGCTGGAAGCGCGCGGCTTTATCATGGGCGGCGCCGTTGCCTGTCATCTGAATGCCGGATTCGTGGCCGTGCGCAAGGCGGGCAAGCTGCCGGGCACGGTCCTTACGCAGGATTACGCGCTGGAATACGGCACCGCCACCTTCGAGCTGCACGAGGACGCCATTGAGGCAGGCGAGACGGTTCTGATGGTGGATGACCTGCTGGCCACGGGCGGCACTGCGGAGGCCGGGATCACCCTGATCGAGCGTCTGGGCGCGCGTATCGCGGCCTGCACCTTCATCGTGGATCTGCCCGATCTGGGTGGGCGCAAACGCCTGGAGGCGCTGGGAATGGATGTGCGCACGCTGGTCGCTTTTGACGGCGAGTGACCAGCGTCAGAGCCGCGCGCGCGTTAGGCAGCCTAGCCCATTCGCCAGATCCCTAAGCGTCTTGGCCCGGAGCGCGCCGTCCGTCGGCTTGGCAAGGTCCGTGCGCGTGGCAGGCGGTGCTTGAGTATTTTTGCCAAGATGAAGACGGGGCGTTGCCCCGCCGCCGCGTCGCGGCGCTTGACCGTACCCGCGGGGCGCGGCATCAGGGAGCCATGATAGTTTACAAGATTTTCCGGCCCGATGAATGGGCGGCGCTGCGCCGCGATGGCACCAGCGCAGGAGCGCCGGTGGATGTGGCCGACGGCTATGTGCACCTCTCGACGCCCGAACAGGCGGCCGAGACAGCGGCCAAGCATTTTGCCGGCGAGGACGGGCTGTTCCTGCTGGGGATCGAGACGGACCGGCTGGAGGGCGCCCTGAAGTGGGAGCCGTCGCGCGGCGGCGCGCTGTTCCCGCATCTCTACCGTGAATTGCGGCTTTCCGATGTGGCATGGGCCCAGCCCCTGCCGCTGGAGGGCGGCGTGCATCAATTCCCAGCGGGCGCGCTATGAGCGCGGTCGAGCGGATCGGCCTTGGCCTCTTGCGCCAGTTCGATCCAGAGCGCGCGCACGGGCTGGCGCTGAGGGCGCTACGCTTGGGGCTTGTGCCGCTACCGGGCCGGGTGACGTCCCCGCGCCTTGCCTGCGAGGTGGCGGGGCTGCGGCTGGACAATCCGGTGGGGCTGGCCGCGGGGTTTGACAAGAATGCCGAGGCGTTGGCGCCCTTGGCGCGTGCAGGCTTCGGCATGATCGAGGTGGGCGCCGTCACGCCGCGCCCCCAGCCCGGCAATCCACGCCCGCGCCTTTTCCGCCTGCCCGAGGACCGGGCGGTGATCAATCGTTTCGGCTTCAACAACCAGGGCATGGAGGCGGCGGCCACGCGGCTGGCGCAGCGTCCCAAGGGGGCCGTCATCGGTCTCAACCTGGGTGCCAACAAGGATAGCGACGACCGGGCCGAGGATTTTGCCCGCGTGCTGGCCCATTGCGGTCGGCATCTGGATTTTGCCACGGTCAACGTGTCGAGCCCCAATACCGAGAAGCTGCGCGACCTGCAGGGCGGTGCGGCGCTGACCGCGCTTCTGGCCGGGGTGATGGAGGCGTGCGCCTGGCTGGAACGCCCCATCCCGGTATTCCTCAAGATCGCGCCGGACCTTGACGATGCGGCGCTGGCCGAGATCGCCGAGGTCGCGCAGCGCGCGGGTCTGAGCGGGATCATCGCCACCAACACGACGCTGGATCGCAGCGGGCTGAGCAGCGTCCACCGGGACGAGACAGGCGGCCTGTCGGGCGCGCCGCTCTTCGAGCGGTCGACACGCGTTCTGGCGCGGTTGTCGCAACTGACCGAAGGGCGGATGCCGCTGATCGGGGTCGGCGGGGTCGGATCGGCCGAGCAGGCCTATGCCAAGATCCGCGCGGGTGCGTCCGCCGTGCAG
This sequence comes from Roseovarius roseus, assembly GCF_043355935.2. Taxonomy (NCBI): domain Bacteria; kingdom Pseudomonadati; phylum Pseudomonadota; class Alphaproteobacteria; order Rhodobacterales; family Roseobacteraceae; genus Roseovarius; species Roseovarius roseus. Next base: position 64,595 of record NZ_JBHFPE020000013.1, read on the forward strand.
CTATACTCGGCACTGGTTTATGAGGGGCTTGGCCTTGTGCCGCGCATCGCGCGGGGATTGGACCGGCTGTTGGAGGCCGACGGGTTTGACAATGTGACCGAGGCCGTGGGCGCGGGGCGGGAGGAATGGCTATGATCACGCTGTGGCATAATCCACGCTGCTCGAAATCGCGCGCCGCGCTGGCGCTGCTGGAGGAGCATGCCGAGGTCACGGTGCGGCTCTACCTGAAGGACGCGCCCAGCGAGGCGGAGCTGCGAGCCGCGCATGCCCTGCTCGGCGGGCCGGTGATTGCCATGATGCGCAAAGGCGAGGCCGCGTTCAAGGAGGCCGGACTGACCAAGGACAGCCCCGAGGATGCCCTCTTCGCCGCGATGGCCGCGCACCCGATCCTGATCGAGCGCCCGCTCGCCATGACCGAAGACCGCGCCGTCATGGGCCGCCCGCCCGAGGCGGTGCTGAGTCTACTGGACGGGTGAGGCACGGATGATTGCCCCGGTTGCCAGATGGATCGACGCCACCGTCTTTGATCTTGGGCGGCAAATGCGCTGGTCCTACCTGCCGCCGCTGATGGTCTACCTTGCCTATGGGATCTCGACGATCACGGGCATTGTCGGCACGTTCTTCGTCAAGGAATACCTTGGGTTATCCGCAGCCTTCTTGGCCGGTCTCGCGTTCTGGGCGGGCCTGCCCTGGGCGCTCAAAATGCCGCTGGGGCACCTGGTGGACATCATCTGGCGGTGGAAGGCGTGGCTGGTCTGGCTGGGCGCCGCGCTGGTCGCCTGCAGCCTTGGCACGATGTATCTGCTGGTCTCCACGCCGGACACCCTCGCCACGATGATGCCGGTCGAGGCGTGGTTCGTCGGCGCGACCCTCCTCATGCCTTGCGGGCTGGTCCTGCAAGACGCGGTGGCCGACGCCATGTCGGTCGAGGCGGTGCCAGTGGTGGACGAGGCCGGCGCGCCGCTGGACGAGGAGACATCGCGCGCGCTCCATACCACCATGCAGACGCTGGGCCGCGTCGCCCTGATCGGCGGGACGCTGATCGTCTCGGCCATCAACATCACGGTCTTCAACGGGGTCGAGGATCTGCCCCAGGCGATGAAGGCCGAAAACTATGCCCGCATCTATGCCATCGCGATGATCGTGCCCGCCATCTCGGTTTCGGGCGTGATGCTGGCCGCCTGGCAACGCGGCCGCGCCATAAGGACCGCCCGTGCCCGCGGCCAGGATACGGCCCATCTGGAAGAGCGGCCCGGTCCGCCCACCAAGGTGAACCCGTGGTACTTCATCGGCGGCGGCGCCTTTGTCGCGCTGTCGCTCACGGTCGGCCTGCTCAACGTGCCCTTCGCGCAGGAGATCGTCTTTGCCGGGTCGATGGCCATCGTGATTTTCCTGATGCGCCAGCTTGTTCAGGCGCTCAGCCAGTCGCAGGCAAGGATGCTGGTCGGGACGGCGCTGATCGTCTTCGTCTTTCGCGCGGTGCCCCTGCCCGGCCCCGGCGCGACATGGTTCGTGATCGACGGGCTCGGCTTTGACGCGCAATTCCTGTCGGTGCTTGGAATGATCGCCGCGCTGCTGACGCTGGGCGCGATGCTGGTGCTGCGCCCTTATATGGCCGAGCGCCGGCTGACGCGCGTCTATCTCACCCTGACGATCATTGCCGGGGTGCTGGCCTTGCCGAATATCGCGCTCTACTACGGGATCCAGAACATCACCGCGCCGCTGACATGGGGCATCGTCGATGCCCGTTTCATTGCCGTGCTGGATACTGCCGCCGAAAGCCCGCTGAGCCAGATCGCCCTCATCCCGATGCTGGCCTGGATCGCGCGCAACGCGCCCAGCCATCTCAAGGCGACCTTCTTTGCCGTCATGGCCTCGTTCACCAACCTCGCCCTCTCGGCCTCGTCGCTGGCGACGAAATACCTCAACCAGATTTTCCTTGTCACGCGCGAGATAACGGATAGCGAGACGGGCGCCATCACCGTGCCCGCAGATTACAGCCAGCTGGGGATGCTGCTGATTGTGGCCGGCGTGCTGACCGTGGCGCTGCCGCTGCTGACGATCTGGCTGGTCCAAAGCTCGCGCCTGCGGACCAGCGACTAGCCTGCCGCGCGCTCGAGCGCAGGATAGCGCACGCCCAGAGTGACGCCGCGCACCACATAGCTGACCAGAAGCCCCATCCAGAGGCCATGATTGCCGAAAAGCGGCACCAGCGCCACGAGGGACGCGCCATAGACCAGCAGCGACAGCGCCATCATGTTGCGCATGTCGCGCGTGCGCGTCGCCCCGATGAAGATGCCGTCCAGCATCCATGCCGCCGCGCCGAAGATGGGCGCGATGACCATCCAGGGCAGATAGCTGCGACCCGCCGCACGGACCGCCTCATCCGTGGCCAGCGCGTCGATCGCCGCCCCGCCGAAGACCGCGAAGGACAGTGCCAGCAGCACACCCGCGCCCAACCCCCATTCGCCGGTCAGGATCGACGCGCGCCGCACCGCGCCGCGTGCTTTGGCCCCCACTGCTTGCCCCACCAGCGCCTCGGCGGCGAAGGCGAAGCCGTCCATGACATAGCTGCTGACATGCAGGAACTGCACCAGCACCTGGTTGGCGGCCAGTGTCACGTCCCCCAGATCGCTGCCCAGAAACACGAAGGACAGCATCACCACCTCCAGCATCGCCGAGCGCAAGAGGATGTCGGTATTGACCGAGGCCATCCGCTTCAGGCGGCCCGCGTCGAAAACCAGCGGCCAGTTGCGCCAGTCCGGCACCCGGAACGCATCTCGGCATAGGAAAAAGGCGACGATCAGCCCCGCCCATTCGGCAACGAAGCTGGACCACGCCACGCCCGCCACGCCCCAGCCGAGGCCCAGCACGAACCACAGGTTCAGCACGATGTTGAGGCCATTCATCACCAGCTGGATGATCAGGACGGCCCCCGTCCGCTCCATCGCGATCAGCCAGCCGGTCATGCCGAAGAGGGCGATCATGGCCGGCGCGCTCCACACTCGGATGCCCATGTATTCCTGCGCGAGACTCTCGACCTCGGCGCTGGCGGGCGCAATGGCAAACGCGCCCGCAAAGAGCGGCACGTGCAGCAGCAAGATCAGCGCGCCGCCCGCGCCCCCGATCAGCAGCGCGCGCGTCAGCATCGCCGCCACCTCGGCGCGGTCATCCGCCCCGCGCGCCTGCGCGGTCAGCCCGCTGGTGCCCATCCGCAGAAAACCGAACAGCCAGTAGATCGCCGTCAGAATCACCGCGCCGATGCCTACCGCGCCGATAGGCGCGGCGGCGCCAAGCTGGCCGATCACACCTGTATCGACGATTCCCAGCAGCGGCACCGTCGCATTTGACAGCACGATAGGCCACGCGATGCGCAGCACACGCCGATGCGTCAGCCTGATAGCCGAGGCACCGTTCATTCGGGCCGGCCGCAAGGCAGGTGCTTGACCTTGAGGGAAAAACGAGGACTCATGCCCCGTTATTGGCCCGCCGCAGCCAACACGCAAGCCCCCGAAACGTGCAAAGAACACGTAAAAGTGACGTAACGTTCGCAGTCACCCGCCGATGGCAGATGTTGCATCTGCCGCATGGTGGCTTATCTCGGCTGCAAATAGAAAATCAGACAGCCAGGTACCCCCATGTCAAGCGAGACCATGACCATCCGCGAGATGTGCGACAGTTACGATGTGACCCCACGCACGCTCAGATTCTACGAGTCCAAAGAGCTTCTGGCACCGATCCGCCAAGGCCAGAAACGCCTTTTCACCAAGCGCGACCGCGCGCGGCTCAAGTTGATCCTGCGCGGCAAGCGGTTCGGCTTCTCGCTGGAGCAGATCCGCCAGCTGCTGGATCTCTATGACGCCGGCGATCAGCAGTATAGCCAGTTGGTGCGCACGCAAGAGTTGGCCGCCGACCGACTGGAGGACATGGTCCGCCAGCGCGACGAGCTCGACAGCGCCATCGACGAGCTGCGCACCCAGATGGATTGGTTCGCCCGCATGTTGGCCGAGCGCGACGGATCGGCCCACGCGGCCGAGTGATGGGCTCCCGGCAGGGGGGTGACGCGGGGTCCATAGGCTGTTTAAAGTGGCGGCACGGCGCTCTGATCTTGCGCGCCCTGCCCCACCTTTGCAGGCCAGCCACCAGGGAGCCGCCGATGCCCAAACGTTTTCGCATGACCCGCCGCTTCAACGTGGCGATGACCGAGGACGGCTATCGCCGCTTGCGCCGCCTCGCGCAGGAGGCCGGGCTGGACGAGGGCGAGGCGCTGTCGTTTCTCTTCGAAAATTTCGATAGCGTCATCAACGAGGACACGTTCGGCCACCGCCTGCGCCTGTTCAATTCCGAACTGGAAGCGCGCAAGAGATAGGGCTACCTCTTCGGGAAACCTATGCCCGGACCGGTGAATGCGCCCGCGCCCTGTTTCACCGCTCTTGAAATACTCAGGGCGAACACCCTCCACAGGCGCGGCAACGAAAGGATCGGCATGACACTGAAACTCTACTGCATGGGCGAGAGCGGCCATTCGTACAAGGTTGCGCTCGCGCTCGAACTCAGCGGCCTCGACTGGGAGCCGATCAAGGTCGACTTTTTCGGCGGCGAGACGCGCGGAGCGGAGTTTCGCCGGATCAACCCGATGGGCGAGGTGCCGGTGCTGGTCGATGGCGACAAGGTGCTGACCCAGTCCGGCACCATCCAGATGCACCTGTCGGAAAAGACAGGAAAATTCGGCGGAGCCAATGCCGACGAGGCGCAGGAGATCCTGCGCTGGGTGCTGTGGGACAATCACAAGCTCAGCAGTCAGGCAGGCGTGGCGCGCTTCTTGATGAATTTTGCCCCCGAGGACAAGCGAAACCCCGATGTGATCGGATTCATCCAGGGGCGGCTGAAGGGCGCCTATGCGACGCTCGACGCGCATCTGGACGGGCGCGACTGGATCGTCGGCGATGGGCCGAGCAATGCCGATTTCACCTGCTGCGGCTACCTCTTCTACCCCGAGCCTTTCGGATTTGAGCGCGCCGACTGGCCCGCGATCGACCGCTGGCTCTCGCGGATCGAGGCACTGCCGGGCTGGAAGCCTCCTTATGACTTGATGCCGGGCAGTCCGGCGGACCGCGCCTGAAGCGCGGCCTCGTCCATCTGCATTGCAGCTTCGCGCGCATGCTGCGCTGAAAGCCTGGGGTAACCTGGCGCGCTCGGCGCGGCCTCCAGCAGATCGGAGGCGGCGGCGGGGCAGTGGAGCATCGCACCGCCCGCGGCAAAGACGATCTGCTCCGCGGCAAATGTCAGCGTGATGATCTCGTCCCCCGGCTGGGGCGGGACGCGGTGGATGCCGCGCACGCCGTCGAGGCTGCGGGCGGTGACAAGGGCAAAGGGATCGCCGGTCACGGCCTCGGCCACATCGCTCTCGATCAGGACCAGCTGGTCGGCGGCCAGATGCATCACCTCGCGGTTGCCAAGGGCGCGGCTTGGGACCTCGACCAGCCAGAGTGACGGGAGCAATGGGCCGCGACCGGCCCATGCGGGCTCTCGCAGGATTTCGGCGACAGGTTGCAGCCCCGCGTCGAAGGTCAGGACGAGGTCACCGGGCGCGACAGCGCCCAGCGCAAGCCAGCCCCCCGTCCCGGCCACGCAGACCGACGCCGAAAGACCCGCCTGCCCCACACCGGGCACGTCCCGGTCCTGCCCGTTACAGTCCGCCGGGGGCGTATCGCCAGCCGTGCCAATCCACTCGAACATCGCGGTCAATCCCGTCAGAGAACGCCGCAACATCCAATTGCGCGCAGCGAAGCGCCGATTATACACCGACTCCGGCTAATTATCGCCCAAAACATGATCCGCCCGCGGCAGTGTCGCCTCTCGGAGGACAATCAGCCCCGCTCCTGCCCGCTGTTAACCTTCAGACGCGCCCGCCGCGAACTGGTATCCGAACCTCTCAATATCCTCGGCACAGAGGGAGGCGACGCAGCGCCGCGCGGCATCGTCATAATACTGCCTGTAATCCCTTACGCGTGGTGACACGTTGAGGTGCGGCAGATTCAGCCGGAAGCCAAGATGATCCCAAAGCGGCGCGGCATCGGCCTCAAACGTCTCGAGCCGGATGAACAACGGTGTTCTTTCACTCTGGCCGCGACGAACATAGCGCCCATAAGGGTGCGACCGGATTGATGCCTGCATGTCAGGCAGGTCCAGAAACGCTGAGAATTCATGGGTTTGCGCCGCCCGCACCGCCGAATGATCGAAGCGCTGCAGGCGCAGCCAGTGATAATAGCTGACCATCCTATCCCACGGATTGCGCACCAGCGTAAAGACGAGGGCCTGTGCCATCCATTCGGGCGGCATGACCCCGGCGATATCGTCCAGCGTCGCGTGTTTCCAAAGGCGGCCCGGCGCGCCAAGCCCCTTGAGACGGCCCCGCCGCCGCCGCGCCTTGGGCGTATCCCCGATCAGGATATCGTCGCGCATCGCGCGCGCCTCCAGCGCCGTGGCCAGCGAGGTGCCTCCGGTCTTGGGTATGTGGACGAAGACGTAGTTGCGGTTTGGCGAGATGATCATGCCTTGCAGAGTAGTGCAGGTGCAGGCGTGGCAAAAGCGATCAGGAGTCGCCCAGCCAACATTGACCGCGCCCCCGGCAAATCGGGTGTAATGGGTATTTTCTCCAAAAAAGTCTGGGCGCCTGCCAGCGTCATACGCGATGCCAGGTAGCGCCATGAAAAAAGGTGGCCCCGCTTGGGACCACCTCCTTCGATCATGACACTGATCTGAGTAGGGTTCGAACCTTAGTGCTTGGCTGCGAACTCATCTACCTGGCGTTCGGCCTCGTCCCGGGCAACGCCGTAGCGCTCCTGAACCTTGCCGACGAGCTTTTCACGCTCGCCTGCGGCCTCTTGTACGTCGTCATCAGTCAGCTTGCCCCAGTGCGATTTGGCTTCGCCGGTCAGCTGTTTCCAATTGCCCTTGATGGTATCCCAGTTCATGTCTGAACTCCTTTCGGGTCTGAATTCCTCGGCGGGGTCATGCCCGCGCCGCTACTGGGATGGTAACGGGTTGGCGGGCGCATGGTTCCCTGCCTTGCGCGGCAATTTCAGACAAACTGCTCGCGCAGCAGACGCTCTTCCAGACCATGGCCCGGATCGAAGAGAATCCGGTGGCCGATGCTGGGCTCGGACCGGATCTCGACCCAGAGGACATTCTCGACCGAGCGGCTGTCGGCTACTGCCATCACCGGCCTCTTTTCAGGCTCGCAGATGTCGAAACGCACCACGGCAGCCTTGGGTAGAAGCGCGCCGCGCCAGCGACGGGGACGGAAAGCCGCAACGGCGGTCAGCGCCAGCACCTCTGCGCCGATGGGCAGGATCGGGCCATGCGCGCTGTAGTTATAGGCAGTCGATCCGGCAGGCGTTGATACCAGCGCGCCGTCGCAGACCAGCTCTTCGAGCCGGACCAGTCCATCGACCGAGATGCGGAGCTGCGCCGCCTGCGGGCCGCCGCGCAAAAGCGACACCTCATTGATGGCCAGCGCATGATGCAGCGTGCCATCGGCGGATTCCGCGCGCATCGAGAGGGGATTGATTACCTCCTCGCCCGCGGCCTCCAGCCGCTCCATCAGGTCGGCCTCGCCGTATTCGTTCATCAGAAAGCCGACGGTGCCGCGGTTCATACCGTAAACCGGCACGTCCAGCTCCTGCGTGCGGTGGAGTGTCGACAGCATGAACCCATCGCCGCCCAGCGCCACAATGACATCGGCCTCTTCCTCGGGCGTGTCGCCATAGCGCGAGATCAGCGCCTTGCGCGCGGCAAGCGCCATCGCGGCATCGCTGGCCAGAAAGGCGATCTTGCGCGTCATTCGGGGCAATCTGGCATGGGGAAGTATCCTTGGCTTTCGTGACGCCGCCGATCACATCACAGTTTGCGCCGCTCTGCCAGCGCTGCCGCATCGCCGTGGGAAATAGTCGCATTCCCTTCTTACAATGAGACAGGCTTTCCGCTACGCCATTCCACAAAGCTGTTCAATCCAAGGGAGCCACCCCATATGTCCGATTCCGGTTTCTTCACCCAGTCCCTCTCGGACCGCGACCCCGAGCTTTACGCGTCGATCACGAACGAGCTGGGCCGCCAGCGCAGTGAGATCGAACTGATCGCCTCCGAGAACATCGTCTCGGCGGCGGTGATGGAGGCGCAGGGCTCGGTCATGACGAACAAGTACGCCGAAGGTTATCCGGGCCGGCGCTACTATGGCGGCTGCCAGTTCGTCGACGTGGCCGAGAACCTGGCGATAGAGCGCGCATGCAAGCTATTTGGCTGCGGTTTCGCGAATGTGCAGCCCAATTCGGGCAGCCAGGCCAACCAGGGCGTGATGCAGGCACTGTTGACGCCCGGCGACACTATCCTGGGGATGAGCCTCGATGCAGGCGGGCACCTGACCCATGGCGCCGCGCCCAACCAGTCCGGCAAATGGTTCAACGCGGTGCAATACGGCGTGCGCCGCGACACGCTGGACGTGGACTACGATCAGATGGAAGAGCTGGCGAAAGAGCACAAGCCCAAGATGATCATCGCGGGCGGCAGCGCCATCCCGCGCCAGCTGGACTTCAAGCGCATCCGCGAGATCGCCGACATGGTCGGCGCCTATGTCATGGCAGATGTCGCCCATTTCGCCGGGCTGATCGCGGCCGGCGAGTATCCCTCGCCCTTCCCCCATGCGCATGTGGCCACCACCACCACACACAAGACCCTGCGCGGCCCGCGCGGCGGCATGATCCTGACCGATGACGAGGCGCTGGCCAAGAAGTTCAACAGCGCCATCTTCCCCGGCATCCAGGGCGGCCCACTGATGCACGTGATCGCCGGCAAGGCCGTCGCCTTTGGCGAGGCGCTGGATCCGTCCTTCAAGGGCTATATCCAGCAGGTGATCAAGAACGCGCAGGCGCTGGCCGATCAGCTGATGAAGGGCGGGTTGGACATCGTCACCGGCGGCACCGACACGCATCTGATGCTGGTTGATTTGCGCCCCAAGGGGGTGAAGGGCAATGTTGCCGATGCCGCTTTGGGCCGCGCGCATATCACCTGCAACAAGAACGGTGTGCCGTTTGACCCCGAAAAACCCACCGTCACCAGCGGCCTGCGCCTTGGCAGCCCGGCGGGCACGACCCGCGGCTTCAAGGAGGCCGAGTTCCGCCAGATTGGCGACTGGATCACCCAAGTTGTCGATGGTCTGGCCGCGAACGGCGCTGATGGCAACGAAGAGGTCGAGGCCAAGGTGCGCCGCGAAGTTGCAGAAATGTGCGAACGCTTCCCGCTTTACCCCAACCTTTAAGGCCGAAACTTGTCCAAATGCGGCGCCGCTGGCAATAGCGGCGCCGTTTGCGTTTCAGATCAGCCCTCGCCAGCGCAGCACGATCACCAGCAGCAAGGCCAGCAGCAAAAGGTTGCCCACCATGCTGCCCGCAAAGTGCAAGAGCCGGTCCTTGCGCCGCTCCTTGACGTCTATCTGGTCCAGAGGCGCGTTCAGCGTGGCCAGCGCGGCCGAGGCATCCTCGGCCCGCACCAGGCGGCGCAGCCGTGGATGCGCCATCATCGCCTGCAACTGAGTCAAACGGTGCCCGCCCTGCCGCGCGGCCTTGGGCAAGGCACGGCCTGCGCGGCGCAGTTGCTTAGCCAGCGTTGCGCCCCGCGCCCCCAGACGGCTGCGCAGCTTTTCGGACGCCGCGTCGATATCGCTTTGAAATGTCGTGGGATCGACCATGCCGGGCTCCTTTTCGCGCGCGACCCTACAGGCGGCGCGGGCCATGCTCAATAGCCGCTCAATGGGGCTGGAACGGCACGGGCGGGCGCGCTAAGCAGGGGCCATGTTGAACATGACCCAGCACGGCACCGCCACGGATGCCCCCACCCTTCTGATCGCGCATGGCCTTTACGGCTCGGCCCGCAACTGGGGCGTGATCGCCAAACGCCTGTCGGACGCGCGCCGCGTAGTGGCCGTGGACATGCGCAACCATGGGGACAGCGCGTGGCAGGATACCCACAGCTACCCGGACATGGCCGCCGATCTGGCCGAGGTGATCGAGGCCGAGGACGGCCCGGTCGATGTTCTGGGCCATTCGATGGGCGGCAAGGCAGCGATGGTGTTGGCGCTGACACAGCCCGATCTGGTGAACCGCCTGATCGTCGCCGACATCGCGCCCGTCACCTATGAGCACAGCCAACTGCCCTATATCGAGGCGATGAAATCGGTCGATTTGTCAGGAGTGGAGCGCCGCAGCGACGCCGCGCCCCTGCTGGAGGCGGTCGTGGACAACCCCGCGCTGGTCCCGTTCTTCTTGCAATCGCTGGACGTGGCCCAGCGCCGCTGGCGTCTCAATCTGGACGTGCTGTCCGCCGAGATGCCCAAGATCATGAGCTTTCCTGAGGTGTCAGGGAAATATGACGGCCCTGCCCTGTTCCTCTCGGGCGAGACGTCGGATTATGTGCAGTCCGAACACCGCGAGGTGATCAAGCCCCTCTTCCCGAACGCGCGCTTCATGACGCTCAAGGGCGCGGGCCATTGGCTGCATGCAGAGGAGCCGCGGGCGTTTGTGGATGTTGTGGGCGGGTGGTTGGAGCGCGCCTAAACATCAGGCCCTCGCCAAAATTTCGTCCATTTTTGTCGTTATGCCGACGGCATGACAAACTTGGTCGGATTCAAACCCGCAAAAAAACCGCTGCGCCCCGTTGCGCGGCGGAGAAATGTCTTGGATTTCGTCAGACCCAAGCCTTGGCACCTGAAAAAGTGGCGCAGACGGCTACCGAGCCTCATATTCATACCGATCGCGCTGGGCATCATCGCCGTCGCCGGAACTGTAGGAGATCAGGATGGGCGCATTGGCAAGACCCAGCCGCGCGCGGCTCCCCGTAGCCTGAATGGCGGGAATGCCTGGAATCGCATCGGCGGTGGCTTTGCCGGTTCGGCCAGCCAGACCCTGACCGGAACCGTTACATATATCCGCGATGGAGACACATTCGTCGTCGGAACGACCCCGGTGCGCATCGCCAATCTGGATTGCGCTGAAAGCGGAACGCTTACCGGAGACATGGCCACACGCCGCGCCAGTCAACTGGTCAATGGCAAGACGGTGACCTGCCGCCTTAATACCCAGACATCCTATGACCGGGTTATCGGGAAATGCAGCCTCGCCGATGGGCGTGACTTTGGCCGCGTGATGGCCTCCGAAACGGGATGCAGCCTGAACTAACACGCAAGGCGTTGCGTTCAGCCAGCCAAAACCCCTTCAAACTCCCGCCACTCGCCCTTGCTCATGCCGGAATTCTCCTGCGTCACCTCTTCGCCTTTGATCATCCGGCGCACACAGTCCAGCGCAGTCGCGGACATCTGCGCTCCGCCCATGCGGTAATCTTCGAACGCTCGGTAGGCAAAGGGCACCCAGTCGGCGACGATCTTGCAGATCTCCTCGGCATAGACGCGGATCTCGTATTGGGCATGGCTGTCGGCGCGCAGCCGCAAAAAGTGCAGCAGGTTGTGCAGGTCCACCTTCCAATACCATTGTGTATAGATGTTGGCGGGCAGGTTCATGCGGGCCAGCTCGCGCGCAAGGCCCTGCTGACCCTCGGTCGAGATCATCTCTTCGTAGTGATCATAGGCGCGCATCGCGTCGTCCTGCAGGAATTTCAGCACGCGCTGCGCCTCGTCCCCTTCCAGCACCTCGCCCCGGCCCTGATTGTTGACCACCGACTGCGCGTTGAGCGCATCGGGTGCGGGGATATAGAATTCGCGGTCGAGGATCGAATAGCGGGCCGAGTATTCGTTGACGTTGGCCGTGCGGTGGCGGATCCACTGGCGCGCGACGAAGACGGGCAGTTTGACGTGCAGCTTGATCTCGCACATCTCGAACGGGGTCGAGTGCCAGTGCCGCATGAGGTAGCGGATCAGTCCCTCATCATTCTGCACCGATTTCGTGCCCTTGCCATAGCTGACGCGCGCGGCCTGCGTGATCGCGGCATCGTCGCCCATATAGTCGATCACCCGGACAAAGCCGTGATCCAGCACCGGGTAGGCAGTATATAGATGCGCCTCCATGCCATGTGCGGTCGCGCGCAGCGTGGACTGCGGCTCGGCGCGCTGCGCCTCGATTTCGGCTGTCTGCTCGGGGGTGAGGGGCATGTGAGGGTTCCTTGGCGCGGGACTGTTTGCGTGAGTCGGTCAGGTTTCTGTCTAGCCACAGATCGCACCAAATTAAAGGCTGGTGGACGCGTGGCAATATCCCACTAGGATGAAGTGCGAGTTTCATGAATTGGAGGCGCAAAGATGACGACACGCTATCTGCACACGATGGTCCGGGTGAAGGATCTGGACAAGACCATGGCTTTTTTCCAGCTTCTGGGCCTGCGCGAGACGCGGCGCATGGAGAATGAGGGCGGCCGGTTCACCCTTGTTTTCATGGCCCCCGAGGGGCAGGACGAATGCCCGGTCGAGCTGACCTATAACTGGGATGGCGACGACAAGCTGCCAGATGACAGCCGCCATTTCGGGCATCTGGCCTACCGCGTCGACAACATCTACGAGATGTGCCAGCACCTGATGGACAATGGCGTGACCATCAATCGTCCGCCGCGCGACGGCCATATGGCCTTCGTGCGCAGCCCCGACAACATCTCGATCGAGCTGCTTCAGGCCGGGGACGCGCTGGAGAAGGCCGAGCCTTGGGCCAGCATGGAAAACACGGGGCATTGGTAAGGATCCCGTCTACGGCGCGTCGCATGGCCGCAGCTCTGACTGCGGCGGCGGCGCTCTGTGCGGCACCGGCGGCGGGGCAGAGCTCCTGCCGCCTCGCGCTCGTTCTGGCGCTGGACGTCTCGGCCTCGGTGGATGCGGAGGAATATGACTTGCAGCGGCTTGGCCTTGCGGCGGCGCTGGACGCGCCGGATGTGCGGGATGCCATACTGCGCGGTCAGGGCGGTGCGGTGGCGCTCGCCGTGTTTGAATGGTCTGGCCGGTTCCAGCAGCAGATGCATCTGGATTGGAGCCTTCTGACAAGCCATGCCGACATTGATCGCGCCGTGCTGGCCCTTGGCAATATCACCCGCAGCTACGAGGGGTTTCCCACCTCGGTCGGCCAGGCGCTTGGCTATGCCTCGTCCCTCTTGCGCAAGGCGCCCGACTGCGATCGCCGCGTGATCGACGTCTCAGGCGATGGCATCAACAATTACGGCTATGGCCCGCGGGAAGCCTATCGACACTTTCCCTTGCGGGACGTGCAGGTGAACGGGCTCGTCATCCTTGGAGACGACCCCGAGGTCGAGGCGTTCTACCGCCGCGAGGTGGTGCGCGGGCCCGGCGCCTTTGTCGAGCTGGCCGCAGGGTTCGAAGGCTTTCGCGCGGCGATGACACGCAAGCTGTTTCGCGAAATCAATGACATCATTCTGGGCGGCTTTGATGCGCCGCGTCTGTCGCCGCATGGCTAGGGCTGCGGCAATGATGCTGTGCCTCGGGCTGCTGGCGGCACCTGCCGAGGCGGCTTGCCGCCTTGCACTGGCGCTGGGGCTGGACGTGTCCGGCTCGGTCGATGCCGAGGAATACCGGCTTCAACTGGACGGAGTCGCAAGCGCGCTGATGGATGACGAGGTGCAGGCCGCGCTTTTCGGTATGCCCGGCGTCCATGTCGCGCTTGCCGTCTACCAATGGGGTGCGGAGGATCAGCAGAGGCTGCTGTTGGACTGGACCGACTTGCACGGCCCCGAGGATGTTGCGACCGCCGCGCAGGTCCTGCGCCGCGCCAACATGCGCTTTCAGGACCCCTACACGGCGCTTGGCGCCGCGATGCGCTATGGCGGCGCGTTGCTACGCCAGCGCGGCGATTGCTGGCAGCATACGCTCGATATCTCCGGCGACGGGCCGTCCAACTCAGGCCCCGCGCCGCAGACGGCGCTGACGGACCCGCGCGCCGGCATCACCGTCAACGCGCTGGTGGTGAACCCGGGCGGGCGGGACAATGTCACCAAGGATCTGACCTATACCCGCACGCTCCTCGATCACTACAGAACCCATGTTCTGCGCGGTCCCGGCGCCTTTGCGGAAACCGCGCAGGATTTCAGTGATTTCGAGGCGGCGATGACCCGCAAGCTCCTGCGCGAGCTGCGTCCTGCCGCAGTATCCTCGGCAGGCGCGCGGCCCGCTCAGTAAATATAGCGGATCTGATCGGCCCAATAGCGCTCGACCCGTCGCAGTGAGGCGGCGATCTGGTCGATCCCGTCTGCGCCCAGTACGCCATTGGATTGCAGACCCTCGGCATGGCGACCGAACAGCTCGGTCACCACATCGCGGATCTCACGCCCCTTTTGCGTCAGGCGCACGCGCACCGAGCGGCGGTCAATCTCGCAGCGTTGATGGTGCATGTACTCCATCTCGACCAGCTTCTTGAGATTGTAGCTGACATTGCTGCCCTGATAGTAGCCGCGCGATTTCAACTCGCCCGCCGTCACCTCGTGATCGCCGATATTGAACAAAAGCAGCGCCTGAACGGCGTTGATATCCAGAACGCCGACGCGTTCGAACTCATCCTTGATCACGTCCAGCAGCAGACGGTGCAGCCGCTCGACCAGTGATAGCGCATCAAGATATCCGGACATGAAGCCCTGGTCATGGGCTGGGGGCGCCATGGATTTGTGCATGCTCATTTCTTTCTCCGTGCATAACCTGCTCGAGAAAGAAACTGACCCAAATTGCCGAACAATCGGTTAAACGGCGCCCATAAAACGCTTTTACCGATAAAATGCGATGTATTTCCAGAAAACCGTGCCGATCACACGGTATCCGGGACCGACGCAATATCGTCGATCATGGCGCTATACTGCGCGGGCGGCGGCACCTGGCCGCTGACCCATTGGTAGAGATCCTGATCATTCTCCTCCAGCAACGCGTCATAGAGATCAAGCTGCTCGTCGCTCAGCCCTTCCAGCCGGGCGCGCGAATAGCGCATCAACAGGATATCCATCTCGCGGATGCCCCGCCGCATGGAACGCATGGTCAGCCGTCGCAGGCGGATCTCACGCGTCTCCGGCATCTTCATCCCTCAGCAATTCATGCAGCTCTTCCTCGACGCGGGCCAGCCGCTCGGAATTCAGCTTCATCTGGGCGGAAATCGCGCGGATTTCATCAAGCAGCTGATGACTGCCGCGCACATAGCTGGTCGCCTCGCCCGGCTCGCCCGGCCCGTCGCCATCGCCGGTCAGCAGCCACAGCAACGACACGTTCAGAAGGCCTGCCAGCATCGACAGGCGCATAGCGCGCGGGCCGCGCACGTCGTTCTCCCAATCGTCCAGCGTCTTTTTCTTGACGCCCAGCCGCTTGGCCAGCTGCGCCTGCGTCATGTTCGCCAGCTCGCGCGCGCCAGCCAGACGATCGCCAAATGTCGTTGCATCGGGGTCGAACCACTTCTCGGCGGTATCGTCATCCATTCTCGTCATCTCCCTGCGTGGTGCTGTTAACGCGCTTGATCCGTCTTGCTTGGCAACCTAGAACAGCGACGCGCAACTTTCAAATCCGGAGACCGACATGATCACCCTGTCCGCGACATTGTCGCGCGTGAAACCCTCGCCCACCATCGCCGTCAGCACCAAGGCGCGCGAATTGAAGGAGGCCGGGCGCGACGTGATCGGCCTTGGCGCCGGAGAGCCGGATTTCGACACGCCCGAAAACATCCGCGAGGCGGGCAAGCGCGCCATCGACGAGGGCAAGACGCGCTACACTGCCCCCGACGGCATCCCCGAGCTGAAGAAGGCCATCTGTGCCAAGTTCAAGCGCGACAACGATCTGGATTACACCCCCGCGCAGGTCAGCGTCGGCACGGGCGGCAAGCAGATCCTCTACAATGCGCTGATGGCCACGCTGAACCCCGGTGACGAGGTGGTCATCCCCGCGCCCTATTGGGTCAGCTACCCCGACATGGTGCTGCTGGCGGGCGGCGAGCCTGTCTTTGTCGAGGCGGGCATGGATACCGCCTACAAGATCACCGCAGATCAGTTGGAGGCCGCGATCACCGACAAGACCAAGTGGTTCATCTTCAACTCGCCCTCGAACCCCACCGGCGCAGGCTATACCTGGGACGAGCTGAAGGCGCTGACCGATGTGCTGCTGCGTCATCCCCAGGTGCTGGTGATGACGGACGACATGTATGAACACCTCGTCTTCGGTGACTACAAATTCTGCACCCCCGCCCAAGTCGAGCCGAAGCTTTATGATCGCACCCTGACCTGCAATGGCGTCTCCAAGGCCTACGCGATGACCGGCTGGCGCATCGGCTATGCCGCCGGCCCCGAGCAGATCATCAAGGCGATGGGCAAGATCCAGAGCCAGAGCACGTCCAACCCCTGCTCGATCAGCCAATGGGCCGCAGTCGAGGCACTGAACGGCACGCAGGACTTCATCCCCAAGCATAACGAGATCTTCCAGCGCCGCCGCGATCTGGTCGTCTCGATGCTGAACGAGGCGGAGGGCATCGAATGCCCGATGCCGGAGGGCGCGTTTTACGTCTATCCCTCCATCAAGGGCTGCATCGGCAAGACGGCACCCAGCGGCACCAAGATCACCGATGACGAGATTTTTGCCACAGAACTGCTCGAGGCCAAGGGTGTTGCCGTGGTATTCGGCGCGGCATTTGGTCTGTCGCCCAACTTCCGCGTCAGCTACGCTACCTCAGACGAGGCGCTGAAAGAGGCGTGCACGCGCATTCAGGACTTCTGCAAAAACCTGAGCTGACACCCGAAAGGAGACGCGGAACATGGCCGGAGAGCTGCCTGATTACTATTTCAGGGTGCGCGAAAACGGCGCCTTCGTGTTCCGCGTCGACACCGAAAACCGGCAGCGCCGGATCGACCTCGACCAGATCGCGGTTGTCAATATCCGCAAGGGCGAAGTCAAGCCGCATGGCGAGCGCGAACTGACCGAGGAAGACACCGCCGTCATCAACGAGTGGATGGCCGAGCGACTGGAACTGCTGGAATACCGCGATATCGACGATATCCACCGCGCGGTGGACTACCTCAACACCACCGCGCATTGGGTGCAATCGAAGGCCACGGATGAGCAACTGGAGGCCGTCACCGACGCGCTCTTGCTGGCGATGCACGATCTGCGCACGGTTCTGGTGCGAAAGAAGGCCGACCGCCTGCTGGGCGACACCTGAGCGCGCTCAGATCAGCCAGCGCCCCGTCCAGCGCCAGAACCTGAGGCCCAGCATGCCGGAGGCCGCCGCAAGGCCGATGGCCAGCCCGATCCAGACACCGACACCGCCAAGGCCCAGCGGAAAGCCCAGCAGGTAGCTGGCCGGAATCCCGATCACCCAATAGCTGACGGCGGCGATCACCATCGGCGCGCGCGTGTCACGCACCGCCCGCAAAAGGCCCAGCGCCATCACCTGCCCCGCATCGGCCACCTGAAAGAGGGCTGCCGACGCCAGAAGGCCCGTGCCAATGGCAATGACCGCGGCGCGGTCCGGCTCCTCCGGGTCCAGAAAGACGGCGATCAGCCATTCCGGCACCGCGATAAAGGCGACCACCGTCAGCAGCGCAAAAACCCCCGACACCGCCACCGCCACGATCGCGCCCGAGCGCAGCGCGCCCTTGTCGCGCCGCCCATAAGCCTGCCCGGCGCGCACAGTGGCGGCATTCGACAGCCCCACATGGATCATGAAGGCAATTGAGGTCAGTTGCAGCGCGATGCCATGCGCCGCCAGCGGCAAGGTGCCCAGCCAGCCCATCATCACCGAGGAGGCGGCAAAAAGCCCCGTCTCGGCCAGATTGGTGATCCCGATGGGCCAACCCAGCCGGAACACGTCGCGCAGCGCCTCCCAATCAGGTCGCCAGACCCGCACGAAAAGCGAATGTTCGGGCGTGGCCAGGGCGACATAGATGCAAAGCGCGATCAGCGTCGCCGTGGTCACACCCAATGAGGCGATGGCCGCGCCGCGCACGCCCATCTCGGGCATACCCAGATTGCCGAAGATCAGCGCGTAATTGATCAGCGCGTTCACCGCCACGCCCCCCAGCGTCAGCCAGAGCACCACCTGCGTCCGCTCCAGCGCGGCAAGGTAGGATTTCAGCACCATCACCATCAGCGCCGGCACGATCGAGAGGCCGGCGATCACCAGGTATTCGCCCGCCAGCGCCGAGGTCTGCGGGTTCTGGTCCAGCAGCAGGAAAAGCGCCTCGGACCCGATCATGAAGGGCAGCGCCAGCCCGGCAAAGAGCAGTGATGCCCAAGCGCCCATGCGCGTGATGCGCCGCACCTGCCGCTCGTCCTCCTCGGCCACGGCAGTGGCGACCATCGGCATCACCGCAAAGGCAAAGCCCGATCCCATGATGAAGAATACGAAGAAGAAGGTATGCGCCAGCACCTGCGCCGCCAGCGCCTCGACCCCGTACCAGCCCAGCATGACGGAATCCGTCAGGTGAATCGCCATCTGCGCCAGATGACTGCCGATCAGCGGCATGCCCAGCACCAGAAGGGACTTGGCGTCACGGCGATAAGAAGGGACGGTGTGCATTGGGGACATGTCTATGGTCTCAGCCCGAAACGGCGCGGCTGGGGCCACGCCCGGACCAGACCTGCGCAGACCAGCGGCATGCAATGACTGCGCTGGTATCGGTGCTCATCATGCATGCTCCTCCCCCATTCCGCGCAACTGTGCGGCACGGCTCCATCCCCATCCCGGCCCAAGGAAAGCCCGCATTTCACCCTGATTGTCAATGATGTCGGGCCAGGCGCGTGGACCAAAACCGCCCCCCCTCACCCCTAGGCCGCCGCGTCCAAGCGCCCGTGAATTGATCAGGGTCAAGGCGCCGCGCAGGTGCAGCAATACCCTGCATCAGGGGAAACGAGCCATTCGAAAGCGGCCCCTGCAGACACGCAGGGCGCTGACCAAACTGGAGACCGGGATGATATTCGAGACGCAAAGCGATGCCATGACGAAGCTCCGACGACGCGACGCGCCACAAGGTGGGCGCGTATCTGATGCAGACGGCCTTCCAGTGCAACGTCATCACCTCGGCGATGTTCATTACCGCGATGGCGGGCAATCCGCTGGCGGTGCAACTGGCCGGCGACCAGGGGGTCGAGCTGACCTGGGCAGGCTGGGCCATTGCCGCTTTCGTGCCCGGTATCGTCTGCCTTGCCGTGATCCCGCTGGTGGTGGGCCGGCTTACGCCGCCCCAGATCACCCAGACGCCGGATGCCGTCACCGTCGCGCGGGAGGGCCTGAGGGAAATGGGGCCCGTCAGCCGCAATGAATACATGATGGGCGCGATCTTTGTCGGGCTGCTGTCCCTGTGGATCGCGGGCCAGCCCCTTTTCGGGATCGGCACGGGTCTGGCGGCGGCGCTGGGGGTCAGTGCCATGCTGATCCTGGGCATCATCACTTGGGACGACGCGCTCAGGGAGAAGGCGGCGTGGAACACTATGGTCTGGATCGGCCTGCTGATCATGATGGCAAGCAAGCTGAAGGATTACGGCCTGATCGACTGGTTCAGCGGTGAGATGAGCGGCCTTCTTGCCGGTCTGTCACCGGCTGTCGCGCTTGTCGTCGTCGTGGTGATCTATTTCTATGCGCATTACTTCTTTGCCAGCGCCACCGCACATATCGGGGCGCTTTATGCCGCCTCCCTCGCGACGCTGATCGCGGCGGGCGTCGATCCCTTCATCTCGGCCATCGCGCTGGCCTGCATGTCGAATGCGTTCGGGTGCCTGACGCAATATGCCATCGGCTCGGCCCCGGTCCTTTTCGGGGCGGGCTATGTCAGTCAGGTCGAATGGCTCCGAAACGGGTTTTTGATGAGCGTCATCTACCTCACCATATGGCTGACGGTCGGCCCGCTCTGGTGGAGCCTCATCCAATGATGACGCTTCCCAAGGTTGCTGTCATCGGCGCGGGGCTTGTCGGCGGCTCGGCGGCGCTGCTGATCCAGGCCGTGATCCCCGGCTGCGAGGTTGTCATCGTCGATATCGATCGTCAGCGCGCCGAGGGGCAGGCAATGGACATCGCCCATGCCGGCGCGCTCTGGCGGGCGGTGCATGTCCGCGCGGGTGATTACGGTGATGTCGCCGGCTCGAGCGTGATCGTGATCACGGCGGGCGTGGCGATGAAGTCCGGCCAGTCGCGCCTTGATCTGGCCAAGGCCAATCTGGAGGTGCTGACCGATATCCTCGATGCCGTCGCCGAAGGATCGCCCGACGCAACCTATGTCATCGCGACCAATCCGGTCGATGTGTTGGGCCATATCGCCCAGCGGCGGCTGGGCCTTGCCGCGGGCCGGGTGATTTCAACCGGAACGGCGCTCGATTCCGCGCGCCTGCGCAGCCTGCTGGCCGAGCGGCTGGAGATCGCGCCGGGCGCGATACATGCCTATGTGCTGGGCGAGCATGGCGACAGCTCGATGATCGACTGGTCCGGCGCGACGATCGGGGGCCGCCCCATCTCATACCGGCCTGCCCGCATGAGCGGGTCGACACCGTCGCGGATGTCTGCTGTCCCTGCTCGCCACCATCAGAGGCACGATCTATTCCGTGCCCAGCATGTCGGACGAGGACCATGCCAGGCTGGAGGCCAGCGCCAAGGTCGTGAAGGAGGCGCAGGATACGGCCATCGCCCTGGTTGAGGGCAAGTGACGCGCGCCCTGCGCCGCGCCTATTCGGGCACGCAGATCTGCCCGGCGCGCATCGCAGCGGCCGTGCGCAGGATCAGCGCGGCCACCACCGCGACCAGGAGCGCCAGTAAGCCCACGCCGATCCACCGATGCGCCTCCGATCCCGCCGCACCCGCATAGACAAAGCTGGCGATGGCCAGCGCAGCCAGCGGGAAGGACAGCGCCCACCATGACAGCGTAAAAGGCAGTTTGCGCAGCTTGGCCACCTGCGTCGCCACAATCAGGGCAAAGATATAGGCCGTGCTCAGCAGGAATTGCCCGAATGGCCCCGGCGCGCCCGCAAGGCCCATCCAGGCCGTGAAGGCCACCGCCGGAGGAGCGACGAGGATCATCAGCGTCGGCACCATCTTGCCCGGCAAGGGATCGTGAAACATCAGCCGGTTCATCACCATCGTCAGCAGCACGATCCAGAAGATCAGCCCGCCCGAGAAAAAGAGCCACGACAGCTCGATATAGCCCAGCCGCGCGCCCGCCAGCGGCACGATGACATTGCCCACCGCCGGAATGAACCAGGCGGGCGTCATCATCCCCGTCTGGAACGAGCGGTGCCCGATCCAGGCCGAGATCACCGCCAGCGCCAGACCGCCCTGCAGCAGCGTCGCAAAAAGCCATAGCGGAGCGGCCAGGGCAGGCGCAACATCCAGAAGCGCCGTCGCCAACAGCAAAAGCGAGATCGAGATCGCCGGAAAGAAGGCGATACGCACCGGGTGGTGCCATTCGGCCGCCACCTCGGCCGGGTGGCGCAGCGCCTTGGCCAGGTAGCCCGCCGTGACGGCCAGCAGCAAGGCGACCGACAGCAGCAAGGCACCATGCGAGATACCATGCGCCAGCCCGAAGGCCTGCTCGGCCGCGCGCAGCGCCAGCGTCAGACCCATCATGCCCATGCCGATGGCAAAGAAGGTCACCGGGTAATGGGCAAGCCGCGATGGCGGTGCCAGATCGGGGGATGTGACGGACATAATGAGACCTCTTTGAAATCGGCAAGGTGCGGGGCGGCAGGCAAGACCTGCCGCCTCACATCCAGATCAGTCGCGCGGCGGCTTGGCCGGTCTGGCAGACCCCTTGGTCATGACGCGCTCATCCTCTTTCAGCTCGAGCCACATGGCGTTCATCACCGCAAAGATGGCGGCCAGCGGAAGGCCGAGGATCCATGCAAAATACCACATCGGAATTTCCTTTCCTTAGTAAACAGAGTCGGAGTTTTCAGACACATCCGCATCGGTGACCTTGCCCCACAGCACCTTGTAGACCCAAGCGATATACATCAGGATCAGCGGCATGAAGATCGCCGTGGCCACCAGCATGACAAAGAGCGTCAGGTGCGACGAAGAACTGTTCCAGACCGTCAGCGACGAGCGCGGATCGCTGGAGCTGGGCATGATGAACGGGAACATCGTCAGGCCCACCGAGGAGATCACGCCAAGAATCGACATCTTGGAGAAGAGCAGCGTCGACACCTCGCGCCCGGCCCGCAGCCCCAGGAAGGTCAGCAACCCGCCCATGATGCCCATGATCGGGGCTACAACGATCCATGGGCGGTCGGTGTAAGCCGTCAGCCAGCTTGTCGACCGCTCGACCTCGAAATGCAGCGGGTTGGACGGGCCATCGGTCACATAGCTGCCGACGATGGCAAAGCCTTCGATGCCAAAGGCCAGCCATAGCCCCGCCAGTGCGTAGCCCCCCACTGCGACCAGCGCGGCAAGCGATCCGATGGCGCGGGCGCGGGCCTGCACCGGCCCCTCGGCCTTCAGCGTCAGCCACGCGCCGCCATGCATGATCAGCATCGATAGCGACACCAACCCGGCGAGGATCGAGAAGGGATCGAGCAGGCCGATGAATTTCATGTACCACGCACCCTCATAGATGGTGTGCAGATCATCGGTGAAGTGGAACGGCACGCCCTGAATCACGTTGCCCACGGCGACGCCGAATAGCAGGGCCGGCACCGCGCCACTGGCGAAGAGCGCCCAGTCCCACGTGCTGCGCCAGCGCGCATCCTCCCGCTTGGAGCGGTACTTGAAGGCCACGGGCCGCACGATGAGGGCCGCAAGGATGACAAACATCGCGAGATAAAAGCCCGAGAAGCTGACCGCGTAGAGCGGCGGCCAGGCGGCAAAGATCGCGCCGCCCCCAAGGATGAACCACACCTGGTTGCCCTCCCAGACCGGGCCGACGGTGTTGATGGTGATGCGCCGCTCGACATCCGTCTTGCCGACGAAGGGCAGTAGCGCGCCCACCCCCATGTCGAACCCGTCCGTCAGGGCAAAGCCGATCAGCAGCACACCCAGAAGGCCCCACCAGATGACACGCAACGTCTCATAGTCGATGTATTCATGCAAAATCATTGCTCTTACTCCGCAGGGTTGGCGATGGCATCGGCATTGTGCCGGCCGGCCAGTCGATTGTGGTGGCGCTCTCTCCAAGCGTCGGTTTCCTCGACATCCTGATGCGGGCCCTTGCGGATGTATTTCAGCATCAGGCCCATCTCGACGATGAAGAGGATCGTGTAGAAGATCACGAAACCCGCCAGCGTCAGCGCCACTTCGGTCATCGACAAGGCGCTGACCGACATGGCCGTGGGCAGCACGCCGTCCACGGTCCAGGGCTGGCGCCCGAACTCGGCCACGAACCAGCCCAACTCGGCTGCGATCCACGGGGCCGGGATCATCCAGACAGCCAGATGCAGCGCGGGGCGCGGAAAGTTCATGCCCTTGAACGAGGCGCGGTAGAAGAAATACCCCATCGTCGCGATGAAGCCGAAGCCAAGCGCCACCATGATGCGGAACGCCCAGAACAGCGGCCAGACCGTCGGCACCGTATCATTGGCCGCCGCCTTGATCTGCTCCTCAGTCGCGTCCAGCGGGTTCTCGACATATCTCTTCAGCAAGAAGGCATAGCCCAGATCGGCGGAATGCTCCTCGAAAGTGGCCATGACGGCAGGATCGGTTGCGTCGCGGTTCGCCCGCACCTCCAGCAGCGCCTCATAGGCGATCATGCCCGAGCGGATGCGCTCCTCGGAGGTGGCGACCAGATCGTTGATGCCCGGAATTTCCGTGGTCAGCGAGCGGGTGCCGATCAGGCCCATGGCCCAGGGGATCTCGATGGCGTAATGCGTCTCGCGCGCATCCTGGTCGGGGATGCCGACAAGGTTGAAGGGCGCGGGGGCGTCGTGTGTCTCCCACATCGCCTCGATCGCGGCCAGTTTCATCTTCTGGCTATGCGTGGCCGAGTAACCGGATTCGTCGCCCAGCAGGACCACCGAAAAGGCCGAGGCGAGGCCAAAGGCCGCCGCAACGGTGATCGACCGGCGCGCCAGCTCGGTATGGCGGCCGCGCAGCAGATACCAGGCCGAGACACCAATGACAAAGACCGAAGCCGTGACATAGCCCGCCGAGACGGTGTGAACGAATTTGGCCTGCGCCACCTCATTGAACATGACGGCGAAGAAATCGGTCATCTCCATGCGCATGGTCATCGGGTTGAATTCGGCGCCCACCGGGTTCTGCATCCAGCCATTGGCGATCAGGATCCACAGGGCCGAAAAGTTGGACCCAATGGCGACCAGCCAAGCGACGACCAGATGCGCGACCTTGCTCAGCTTGTCCCAGCCAAAGAAGAAAAGGCCGACGAAGGTCGCCTCGAGAAAGAAGGCCATGAGCCCCTCGATCGCCAAGGGCGCGCCAAAGATGTCACCGACATAGTGGCTGTAATAGCTCCAGTTCATGCCGAACTGGAATTCCATCGTAATGCCCGTGGCGACGCCCAGAACGAAGTTGATCCCGAAGAGCAGGCCCCAAAACTTGGTCATCTGCCGCCAGATCGGGCGATTTGTCATGACATAGACCGTCTCCATGATCGCCACGAGGATCGACAGACCCAGCGTCAGCGGCACGAAGAGAAAATGATACATTACCGTCACGGCAAATTGCAGTCGTGACAACTCGACAATACCGAATTCCATCCAATCAGCTCCCGCTTGCAGGCGGCGACTCGCTACCGCCCAAGAATTCCAATGTGCGAATATGTGCGCCGGGGACGGGACGGAATCCTTGACATGGGTCAATAACCAACATCGTGGATGCAACTTATTTCAGGGCGATGACCCGGTCCGCGAACTGGATCTCGGCCTTGCGGTGGGCGGCGATCAGGATCGCGGCATCCGGCAGGTAGGCGCGGATGCCGCGCAACACCGCGCGCGCGGTCGCATCGTCCAGCCCCTCGGTTGGCTCGTCCAGCAGCAGGACGCCGGGCCGCCGCAGCATCGCGCGGGCCAGGACCAGCCGCCGCCCCTCGCCGCCCGACAGGCCATCGCCGCGCCCGCCGATCATCGTGCCGAGGCCCTGCCGCGCCTCCATCAGTCGGGCCAGCCCTGCCGCCTCCAGCACCTGCCAAAGGGCGGCATCACTGCTGTTCGGCGCGGCAAGGCGCAGCGCATCAGCCACCGATCCCGACATCAGCGCACTGCGCTGCGGCAAGAGCGTGAGCGCGCGGCGCAGCGTGGCCTCGTCCCAGTCAGGAATGGGCATGTCGCCCAGTGTGATGCGCCCCGCCGCCACCGGGTGCAGACCCGCGGCGGCCAGCAGCAGCGTTGACTTGCCCACCCCGCTGGGGCCGGTCATGGCAACGGTTTCGCCCGGCTGGACGGTCAGGGACAGATCCCGAATGATGGGCGTGTGCGACCCGGCGCGGCTGAACGTCACCGCGCCAAACTGGAGCGCGCGCCCGGCAGAGGCAGCGCCCTCCGGAGCTTCCGTCACCGCGATGTCGCGCGACACTTTACGCGCGGCCTCGGCCATCCGCCCCAGATCGCCCGCCGCGCGGCGCAGAGGTGCGATCGTCTCGGACAGTGCCAGCGCCGCGAAGAAGACAAGCGCGGCGAAGGCGGGCGCAATCTCTCCCGCCTGGACCATGGTGATACCCAGCCACAGGGTTCCGGCGGCAACGACGGCCGCCAGCAACTGGAGCGCGGCCCCGGTCCACCTCTCGGCCCGGTCCTGATCGCGGCGCAGGGCAAGCCGCCGGTCATCCGCCGCCAGCACATGGGCGGATTGCGCGACAAGGTGCCCTTCTACCGCCAGATCGCGCCGCGCCCGGATCATGTCGATCAGCCGCGCCCGCGTCGCCTGCGCCGCCGCCTCGGCCCGGCGCGACAAGGGCGCCGTGCGCCGCCCGGCCCGCCAGAAGATGACTGCAGCCCCCGCGACGAAGCCGATAAAAACCCAGAGTGCGACCGGCAGGCCGACCAGCGCCCAGAGGGCGATGAACGCCGCCGCCTGCATCGCCAAACCCGCCAGAACCGGCAGGACCAGCCGCAAGGGCACGCCGTCCAGCGCGTCGATATCCGCGACAAGGCGGTTGAGCGCCTGCGCGCCCCTCAGCCGGATCATCCGGTCATGCGGGGCGGCCATCAGCCCGCTCAGCAGGCGAAGGCGCAAAGCCTCGAGCGCGCGCAGCGTCGCATGATGGGTCAGCACCCTTTCGCCATAGCGCGCCGCCGCCCGGCCCAGCGCCAGGAACCGCACCATTGCGGAGGGGCGAAAGACGTCGAAAACCGCGCCCATCCCGGCCAGCCCGGCAGCGGCGGCCGCGGTGATGAACCAACCCGAGAGGCCCAGCAGCGCCGCCCCCATCGCCAGCACCACAAAGCTGAGAAGCGCGCCCCGCGTCAGGGATACGCGCTGTTCGCGCAGGATCAGGCGAAATATCTGCCAGAGCGCCCTCATGCCGCACCTCCGATGCGAATAATGCGGTCCATCCGCGCGGCCAGCACCTCGTCATGGGTGGCTACCACCAGCGTCGCGCCGCGCGCGACCTGCGCCATCAGCCCATCGGCCACGGCCTGCGCCGTGACCGCATCCAGATCCGCCGTCGGCTCGTCCGCGAGGATCACATCCGGGCCGCCGTATATCGCGCGGGCCAGCGTCAGGCGCCGCGCCTCGCCGCCCGAGAGGCCCCCGCCCGTCTCGCCCAGCCGGGTGTTCAGACCCTTGGGCAGGCGCGCGACAACATCCGTCACGGCGGCGGCGCGCAGCGCCGCGTCCAGATCGCCTTCGCGGCCAGAGGTGAGGTTCTGGCGCAGGCTGGCATTCACGAAATGGGGTGCCTGCGGCATCCACCCGATCCGTGCGCGCCAGGCATCCGCGCTTGCGCCGTCCAGCGCGCGACCGGCCACGCTGACATGCCCCGAGGCCGGCGTGATCAGCCCCGCCATCATGCGCAGGGCCGAGGTCTTGCCCGCGCCGCTGGGCCCAATCAGCGCAACGCTTTCTCCCGGCGCGATGTCGATATCCGCCAGCGCGTGGCCGCCCGGCAAAACACAGCCCTCCAGCGAAATGGCAGCTGGACCAGCCAGAGGCGCGGCGTCGCCCCCGCGCCCCAATAGGCTGGCAGTCTCCTGACCCTGCCACGCCTCGAACTCGTCCAGAACGGCATCGGCGGCAGCCTTGTCATGCCATGCCGTCGCAAGATCCCTCAGCGGCTGGTAGAAATCGGGCGTCAGCAACAGCAGGAAAATCCCGGCCTGCGGCGTCATCGGCCCGCCCCATGTGCCAAAGCCAAGCGCCCCGAGTAGCGAGAAGCCGACATAAACGGCCACCATCGCAACGCCGATGGCCGCGAAAAGCTCGAGCACGGTAGAGGACAGGAAGGCCACGCGCAGCACCGCCATCGTGCGATTGCGCAAGTCACCCGCCTTAGCCGCGAACCCGCCGAGAACGGCCTCCCCCGCGCCCAAAAGCCGGATATCGACCAAGGCCGACAACCGCTCGACCAGAAGATCATTGAGACTGCCGACCTCGGCCATCTGCCGCTGGCTGGCCTCCTTGGCAGCCAGACCGACAAGCGCCATGAAGACAGGGATCAGCGGCCCCGAGATCGCCAGGATCAGCGCCGCCGCCCAGGATTGCGACAGCGCCAGCAGCAAGATGACCAGCGGCACCGTCATCACCCGCGCCCGCGCCGGGGCGTAGCGCGTGATATAGGGCGCAAGCAGGTCCAGCTTTTCGCTGGCTAATGCCGCGATGCTTCCGGCGCCGCCGAATGGGCCCTCCGACGCGCGGCGCGCCTCGGCCGCTATGATTTCCGTGCGCGCGGCGTGGATCACCGCCTCGGCCGCCGCCTGCGACTGCGCCTCGCTGAGCACGTTCAGCAGCGCCCGCAGCGCGCCAAGACCGGCAAAGCCCAGCGCTGCGCCCAGCGCCGATATATCGGCGCCGGTCAGCAACCCGCCCAGCGCATGCGCGACAAGCGCGGCCTGCAACGGCCAGACCAGCGCCGCCAGCGCAGACAGCAGGCCGGCGCGGCGCTGCATGGGCCGGCCCGGCTGCAGCAGTTCTTCGCGCCCCGATCCTGCCGCGGCAGATGCATCTGAAATGTCTCGCCTTGGGTGCGTCACGAGGGAAGAGCCTTAAACTTGAGTCGTTGATACCACTTATTCGCGTCTGACTGGCCATGATCTGATCTGGATCAAATACGGGGGCGGCCCGATGCCGGTAGGAATGAAAAACCGGAATCTGCAACAGAGCTTTGCCCCCATGCGCCTGACCACCCGCACCAACCTTGCCTCCCGCATCCTGATGGCCTGCGCCGTCAATGATGGGGCGCTTGTGCGCACGGCCGACATCGCCGAGAAGTGCAACGCCTCCAGCAATCATACCCAGCAGGTGGTCAACCTGCTACAAAGCAACGGTTTCGTGGAAACCATCCGAGGGCGCAGCGGCGGCTTGCGGCTGGCTCGGCCAATGGACAGGATCTCGGTCGGGCAGGTGTTCCGCGTCTTCGAGGCGTCGGTGCCATTTGCGGAATGCTTTGCCGATACGACGAATACCTGCCCGCTTGCCGATACCTGCCGCCTGCGCCATTTCATCGCGCGCGCGGTCGAGGCGTTCTATCACGAATTGGATATGGTGACGCTGGCAGACCTTGTGAAAGGCAATTGCGATCTGGCCGCGCTGCTGGACATGCGCCCTGCCCCCGCCTTGGCCTGCGCAGGATAGAGCGGCTGCTTGCCCTCGTCTGCAGCGATCC
This sequence comes from Roseovarius roseus, assembly GCF_043355935.2. Lineage (NCBI taxonomy): Bacteria > Pseudomonadati > Pseudomonadota > Alphaproteobacteria > Rhodobacterales > Roseobacteraceae > Roseovarius > Roseovarius roseus. The sequence continues at coordinate 93,311 of NZ_JBHFPE020000013.1, forward strand.
GAAACTGACCGGAACGAGCCTGTTTTTGATTAAAAACCGGGGCAAGACTTCTCGAACCCCGCGAATGGACAACAAGAAGCCCGCCGAAGCGGGCTGGTTTTCAGGAGAGCATCAGGCGACCAAGGATTACACCGAGGCTTCGCGCCGAATAACTCGGAAGGCTCCTTTGACGCGTATGATTGACGGCATCGAACGCGTCTTTCCATGTGCCTGTGCCAGCCGCTTGCCTCAGCCGTTCGATACCTGCCGAGATGTTTTCTTCGCTCATGCCTTCAATAAAAAATGGGTAGTCATATCCCAGATGTTCAACCGCGTCGCAGACATCCCGATTGACAAGCACATGCGCACCCGCGGCAGCGGCATTGAAGCCCTTGGTAAACGGTTTGAACAGTAGTCGCGGGTTACTGTCAGGATTCCGCCTGACAGCATAATGCACATTTGTTTCAGTCATTCGGTCGAGGAGGTCGTTGGACAATTGCGAGCCATCATATTGAGGTATCTCAACCCCGCGACGTGGGAGAATGGTGTTTTTCGGGATACCGAAGTACCCGACACGCAGATCAACGTCCTTGCTGAAGTCAGTCCAAACAATTCGCGGATCAGAGTGATGAATGAGTGTCTCAACCCGCGTCGGCGAGCCGGTCGCCTTTGAGTTGGGACCGTTCAATTGCGTCCGAAGCGCGTGAGTTCCCGCAATAGATGCACAAAGATGCAGATCGAAAGGATAGTCTGGCAGAGGATGGGTCGGTGCGTCGACGTGATCTACAATAAGTTTTCTCGCGCGTGCGCCAAGCCGTTCCAACTGGTCTGATGTGAAAACATTATAGGCGCGTTTCAGGAAAACCACGACAGAGCCTGCTAAATCCTCGATGATCGCATTCAAGGCTCCTGTGTTTTTGAAGTGTGGGAGCGAAGCCACCTCGAAACTCCATTTGCCGTCGATATGCTCCCGTGCAAGCTGACAGAGCTGATCACATCGCATGATCTTGGAACCGTTCGTAGCGTGTCCTTTTTTGTGCAGAAAGATTATTCGATGCATTCCGCCTCAATTCGATCCAGCGTAATTAGCTGGTTTAATAAGTAGGCGCGTCGCATTTCGGCAAGTACGACTCTCGACAGATTTCAGCGGTACCTATTCACGTAGACCATCGACCTGAATTCATCTTACCAACTGGATTTCCCAAGCGCACCTGTCAATCGAATTTCCAAGACGCTACTGCCGCGTTGAGAAAAGACGTGACGAAACAGTGCATCGGGCTCGAAGCTGACTTGCGGCAGCGCGGCCTGCTACCATGTGGCGCCGGCATAGGGCTGGTGATGGGGGGATGCGGCGGACCGGAGTAACCGCCATGCCTATCTCAAAACGGTCGTTTCTGAACGACATCGTGCGTCCGAATAAACATAGTTAGGCACAGGACTTCGGTAACGGGTCGACCCCAGTCAAGGCATTTTGCGCAAAAAGACTGATCCCGCCGAAGCAGGAGATCGGCCCTTTCTGGCGTCAGCGCCTGATCTTCACGCCGCTCTGTAATGAGGTCCTTTGGGCACATGCTTCGGTCCGTGGTCAGCGCGTGGCCGCCAACATGATGCTGGTTCGGTGCAATTCCGATGTGCCCATCTCATAAGCGTGCTTGACGGATGCCAGCGACGGTCCCGAGCACGACATCATCGGAACCACGTCCCTGCGGGACCTCGAGGGCCTGCGATCAAGCAGGCAACGAGTGCGGATCAG
>NZ_JBHFPE020000014.1:0-78752 GCF_043355935.2 Roseovarius roseus
CCAGACCCGGCCGCGCGCTGCGCTACGCCAAAAGGCTCCGCACGCGGCCTCTTACACCACCCCGAGGGGCACTACCTGATTTCGCTTTTGGCTGTGGGAAATGAGTGTGATGCGTATACATTTCTTGGTCAGACAGCAAGAATAAGAGTGGACGTGACGCGGTTTTGCCTCGCCTGTTTGATGAACCCAAGCCCTGCTTGAGCCGCGATCCGCTGTAGTGGGGAAGGCACCGTGAGACCCCTGCGCCGGGTTTCCATCCGCTAGACCAAGCGATCCCGCACCTCTTACAGTATTGCTCAAGGGGTACGCTGACAGCTTCATGCGTTTGGTAGCATGCCGGTCCGCGATACAGATCGCTGGTCGGAGATTGCGTCTTCCCCTTTTTCCTCAAACATTTTCGCCAAAAGCGCAGCATCAACCTGCGGCGGGAACCATCCCTTGACGAGTAGCGTTTAGAACTTACATACCGACCGTCGGTTGGTAGTTGGAGGCGACATGTCGAATGAAACTGAAACCCCGGTCAGGCAGGCATCCAAGCGCACGCGCATGGCGCCAGAAATGCGGCGCGCGCAGCTGCTGGATGCGGCCCAAGGGCTGTTCTTTACCCGAGGTTGGGATGACGTGACGATTGCCGATGTGCTGTCCGAGGCCGGAATTTCCAAGGGTGGCTTCTATCACCACTTCACCGCCAAGGAAGATCTGCTTGATGGTGTGGTTGAGCGTTTCACCAATGAGGCGCTGGCTGCCGCGGATACGGCCCGCGGAGAGACGACAGGCGATGCGCTCAAACGGTTCAACGCGTTTCTGGCCGAATCGAGCCGCTGGAAGGCTGAACGAGGACCGCAACTGAAGTTCTTTCTCGATGCAGCACTTCGACCCGGCAATGACATTCTTTTTCACCGCATCACGAGCGCATCGACCGACGCCGCGCGCCCGATGTTGTGCGAGATGATCGCGGACGGAGTCCGCGAGGGCTGCTTCGACGTGCCGGATATCGATTTGGTGACCGAGATCATTCTGGCCTGCTCGCAAGGTCGCCGGGCCGCGATCGAAGAGGCAGTCTGTGCGGCCGAAAGCGGCGATCTGGATGGCGGGGCTGCTATCCTGGATGGCCGGATGGTCGCCGAAGGCGCCTTGATGGACAGGCTTCTGGGATTGCCCAAGGGGAGTATCACGCTCTCCAACCCGACTGAATATCGACTCATGCTGAGGGCGATTGTCAGCAGTTGAGGCGTGCCGGAACCGGGGCTGCGGGCTCCGGCTTACAAACTGAAAACGGAAAGGATAGATCATGATCACGGTAAAGAAGCTGAAACCCAACGTTTATGAGCTGACGCTGGGCGGCGTGCTGGAGAAATCCGATATCGGAACGATGGAGCGCGAGCTGACACCGGCGCTGAAGGGTGAAGGTCCGCTCGGCCTGATCGTGCGCGCCGAAGGCTGGCAAGACATTACGGCGGACGCCATCGCCGAAGACATGAAATTCGAGTTCGGGCTGCTGGCCCAGTGGTCGAAAATCGCCAAGATGGCGCTGGTCACCGACCTTCAGGCCTTTGGCGCGCTGATGAAGTGGATGGACCCGATCCTGCCGATGATCGAGATGAAGAGCTTTGGCTCGTCCGAGGTGGCGGCCGCCGAAGCGTTTGCCGCCGATCTGCCGCCCAAGTCGGAGGCCAAGCCCGGCCGGGGCATCACTCTTCTTTCCGATGGCAAGGACGGCCTGCTGGCCTACGAGGTCGACGGGACGATAACTGCCGCCGATGTCGACAAGGTTTTCGGCCCGCTTGAGCCGCACCTCAAGGGTGACAACAAGATCAATCTGCTTGTCCGCTTCAAGAGCTTCGAGGGGTTTGATCCTGCGCTCCTGATGGATGGCTCGCTCATGGGCTCCAAGATGAGCGCGATTTCGCATGTCGGCCGCTACGCAATTGTTGGCGCGCCAAAGTGGATGACCACGATGGTCAGCACGATGGGCAGGGTGATGCCCTTCGAGATGCGGAGTTTTGATGCATCAGAGGATGACGCTGCCTGGACCTGGGCGCGCGGCGATTGATGCGCCCCGCCGCCCGATGCCTCTGCACCGGGCGGCAATCTTTAACGTAACAGTTTTACGGGCCATTCGCCCACGGAGATCAGTCGATGAACAAGGCCAAGACGGAAGATCGCACGCCGCTTGCGTTCGAGAGCGACAAAGGCTCGAGCCGCTCGCGCTGGATTGCAGGCGGCCTGGCCGTGGCGATCGTCGGCTGGATGGGCAGTGGCTATATCCTGCCTTCGTCCGAGGCGTCGACGCCTGCGGACGGCGCGGTCAGTCGCAAGGCCGTCACCGTCGCGGTGCGCGCCTCGGTTGCCGAACAGGTCGAGCAAGTCTTCGCTGCAGAAGGTCAGGCGCTGCCGGACCGCGACACCACGATTCGCGCGGAAACCTCGGGCCAGATCGCCGAACTCCTGGTCGAGAAGGGGGCCGTCCTTGAGGCGGGGCAGGTCATCGCGCGCTTCGATACCGACGCGCGTACGTCCGATCTGGCCCGCGCTCAGGAGGAACTGAACCGCGCGCAGCGCGAGTTTGACAACGCAAGCTCGCTTGTCGAGCGCGGTGTTGCCACCGTCGACCGTGTCGCCGAGGCGCGGGCCGCTTTGGCCGCCGCCGAGGCGGGCGTCACGACGGCCGAGGAGGCCATCGACAACACGGAAATCCGCGCGCCGTTTGCCGGCCGCCTGGAATCGCTGGATATCGACACGCGCGAGGTCATCGCGACGGGCGCCGATATCGGCCGCATTGTCGACAACACGCCGCTGACGGTCCGCATTCAAATTCCGCAGCAATCGCTTCAGGATATCAAGGTGGGCCAGACGGCGGATGTGTCGTTCATCACCGGCGCGACCGGCAAGGGCGAGGTCACGTTTGTCGGCACCAGCGCCGACGCCGAGACGCGCACCTTTCTGGCCGAGGTCGAGATTGCCAACGAAGATCACGGCATTCCCGCCGGGATCAGTGCGCAACTGCGCATCCCGACCGGCCAGACGACCGCACATTTCGTCTCGCCTGCGATCCTGTCGCTGGACACGGACGGAACGCTGGGCATCAAGACAGTGAGCCCCGAGAATGTGGTGGATTTCCACGAGATCACCATCGTGCGCGCGCAGACCGATGGCATCTGGGTGGCAGGTCTGCCTGATGAGGCGCAGATCATCTCGATCGGCCAGGGCTTCGTCAATGATGGCGAGACCGTCGATCCGCAGCCCGAGAGCGACAATGAGGCAGCAGCTCAGCAAGAGCCGGTGCCGGGCGCGCCCGATGTGCAGCCCGAGACCAAGGCGAGCGGCCAGATCACCATGTCCGAGAGCGGCACTGACGGCACGGAGACGACCCAATGAACGGTATCATCGACGCGGCCTTCAGCCGTGGCCGTGTGGTGGTCATGGCTCTGATCATGATCCTGGCGGTGGGTGCCTATGCCTACATAACGATTCCCAAGGAATCCTCGCCCGAGATTCCGATCCCGATCTTCTATATCTCGACCACGCTCGACGGTATCTCGCCCGAGGATTCCGAGCGTCTCTTGGTCGAGCCGATGGAGACCGAGCTGAGCGCCATCGCTGGGCTGAAACAGATGACCGCGAATGCTGGCGAAGGCTATGCTAGCCTGCAACTTGAATTCGATCCCGGCTTTGATGCCGACGAGGCGCTGGACAAGGTCCGTGAGGGCGTTGATCGCGCGCGGCCCGAACTGCCCGAGGACGCGACCGACCCGGTCGTGACCGAGATCAATACCGCCCTCTTTCCGATCCTCACCGTCATCCTCTCGGGCCCCGTGCCCGAACGCACGCTGAACTCGCTGTCCGAGGAGCTTTCGGACCGGATCGAGGGGCTGTCGGGCGTGCTTGAGGTGGATGTCGGCGGCGCGCGCGACGAGCTCTTGGAGGTTCTGATCGATCCGACGGTGTTCGAGACGTACAACATCAGCTTCGAGGAACTCATCAGCCAGATCAATCGCAACAACCGCCTGATCGCGGCGGGTGCGATCGAAAACGGCGCGGGCCGAATCGTGCTGAAGGTGCCGGGCCTCATTGAGGATATCGAGGATGTCATGAACCTGCCCGTCAAGGTGCGCGGCGACACCGTCGTCACCTTCGGCGACGTGGCCACGATCCGACGCACCTTCGAGGACCCGACCGGATTTGCCCGCATCGACGGCCAGCCCGCTCTGGCGCTGGAAATCACCAAGCGGTCAGGATCGAACATCATCGAGACCGTCGCCGCCGTGCGCGAGCTGATCGAGGAGGAGAAGGCAGACTGGCCCGCCAGTCTGACCATCGATTACATGCAGGACGAAAGCGAGCAGGTGGAAACCATGCTCAGCGATCTGGAGGCGAATGTCATCGCCGCCGTGATCCTCGTGATGATCGTCATCGTCTGGGCGCTTGGCATCCGCTCGGCTCTGCTGGTTGGTCTTGCCATCCCCGGTGCGTTTCTGGCGGGCGTCACGGCGCTGTGGTTCATGGGCTACACGATGAATCTCGTCGTGCTCTTTTCGCTCATCCTCGTTGTGGGGATGCTGGTCGACGGCGCCATCGTCACGACCGAGCTGGCCGATCGACGCCTGCAGGAGGGGGACGCCCCCAAAGCCGCCTACGCCTTCGCTGCCAAGCGTATGGCGTGGCCGATCATCGCCTCGACGGCGACGACGCTATCTGTGTTCTTTCCGCTGCTGTTCTGGACCGGGACCGTGGGGGAGTTCATGAAATTCCTCCCCATCACCGTCATCCTGACCCTGACAGCTTCGCTTTTCATGGCGCTGGTCTTCATTCCCGTGGTGGGCGGCCTCATCGGCAAGAAGCCGCCCCAGTCGGCCAAGGACAAGGCCACGCTGCATGCCGCCGAAAAGGGAGATCCGCGCGATCTGGGTGGGTTCACCGGTGGCTATGTGAAACTGCTGCAATTCGCGATCCTGCGCCCCTGGGCGACGCTGTTGATGGCGATATCCTTTTTGCTGGCAGGCTTCGGGGCCTATGGCCAGTTCGGCAACGGCATCAGCTTCTTTCCGTCGATCGAGCCTGAATTTGCGCAAGTGCAAGTCCGCGCCCGCGACAATTTCTCGATCTATGAGAAGGACGCGCTGGTGCGCCGGGTCGAGGAGCGGCTCTATGCCTATGATGAAATCCAGTCGATCTATGCCCGCTCGGGCGGAAGCAATCAGGACGCGGCCGACCTGATCGGTACGATCCAGATCGAGTTCACCGAATGGGATACGCGCCGCACCGCCGCCGTCATCGGCGAGGAAATCCGCGCCGACATGGCCACCATCCCGGGCATCGACGTTCAGGTGCAAACCGCCTCCTCGGGCCCCTCAGCGGGCAAGCCAATCAACCTGCGCGTCCGCGCCCGCAACCCCGAGACGCAGGCCGATGCCGTCGAGCAGATCCGCGCCGCGATGACCGATATCGGCGGCTTCACGGATGTGACGGACACCCGCCCCCTGCCCGGAGTCGAGTGGCGCATCGAGGTCAATCGCTCCGAAGCCGCACGCTTTGGCGCTGATGTCTCGACGCTGGGACAAGCTGTGCAGCTGCTGACGCGCGGCATCACCGTGGCCGATTACCGCCCCGATGGCGCAGATGGCACGGTCGATATCAACGTGCGCTTCCCCTCGGATGAGCGGACGCTGGAAGAGCTGCAATCGCTGCGTGTGCCGACCTCGGCCGGCCTCGTGCCGATCTCGAATTTCGTCACCTTCGAGCCGAGTCCGCGTAGCGGCACCATCACCCGCGTCGATCAGCGCCGCGTCATCACCATCGAGGCGAATGTTGCCCCCGGCGTGCTGGTCAACGATCAGGTGACTGCGCTGCAATCGGCCATCGACACGATGGACCTGCCGGACGGGGCCGAGGCCGCCTTTGCCGGAGAGGCACAGGACCAGACCGAGTCGATGATATTCCTCGTCGGCGCCTTCATCACCGCGATCGTGCTGATGTTCATCATCCTCGTGATCCAGTTCAACAATTTCTATCAGGCCTTCGTGGTGATGAGCGCGATCATCTTTTCTATCGCGGGCGTTCTCTTTGGTCTCATCGTCACGGGCCGCCCCTTTGGCGTGGTCATGGGCGGGATCGGGGTGATCGCGCTGGCCGGGATCGTGGTGAACAACAACATCGTGCTGATCGATACCTATAACGATCTGAAAAAGTCGGGCCTATCGCCGCTCGAGGCCGCCCTCAGGACCGGCGCCCAGCGTCTGCGCCCCGTGGTGCTGACCTCGGTCACGACGGCGCTCGGTCTCATGCCCATGGTGATCGGCGTGAACCTCAACTTCTTCACGCGCGAGATTGTCTATGGCGCGCCCTCCACACAATGGTGGACCGAGCTCAGCTCGGCCATCGCCGGCGGGCTGGTGATCGCGACCGTTCTGACCCTGATCGTGACACCCGCGATGCTGATGCTGGGCGAGAAGAAAGCGCGACGCGCGAGCGCTGTGCCTGCCAGTGCCGATCAGACACCAGCATGATCGACTTGGCACGCTGACCGCAGCGCATGTCGCAATAGAGGGCTCCTCAAGGCCGGAGGCTTTGTAGCATGCCGCGAGACTGGGGAGCGCGGGGCCCTCTGGCGAGGCGGTATCTGGTATCGAGGCAATGACGCGAGGCGGGCAATTCAGTCCTGGTCTGCTGTTTTTGAGGGTTCAGTGACCGGTGATCCAGCAGGTGCAGCATGGCAAGCGCAATGGTCGTATTGATCGGCATCTAGGCAACGGCATAAGCCCAGATTCCCAGCGCGTGGGGTCAGCCGACCGGGGCGGCAGATACACCGTAGATCGCGATCAGAGTGCCGATGATCTGCCTTGCGTCCGTTGTCAGGAACAGACGCAAGTTCCGCCAGGGCTTCATCCAGAACCAGCGCGGAATGCAGGAAACGTAGATTGTCAGGTGGCCGGCAACCATCAGCTTGAGAAAGACGAGTGTCATGACCGTCAGGACCTGGATGGTCTTTGCGATCCGGAACGTGGCATAGCTTGTCATTCGTTCAAAAATCCGGCGCGCTTCTTCAACGGTTGAGGCAATGACAGACAGAGCGTTCGCGCTGCGAGCAGCGCCTCTTTTTACGTAAGCAGCACGTCATTGACCCACAGAATCGGTACGGTGCAGACCTTCGCTGTGTCAGCGCATACCGCTCAACAACGGCTTGCTTTTACGGTCGCGAAGGCCTGCTGCGCGGACTTTTCCTTACGTCGATCGTTTCTTCCACCAAGGCTTTACTGCTGTGGGCGCGGCGTTTCGGCGGTGCTTGGGGGAAGTGTCGGATAGGTTATTTCTGGCATCTCGCCGGTCAAGCTCTCAAGATATGCAACGATGCTTGTCTCTTGCTCAGGATCAAGTGTCGCCCCGAGTTGCGCGGTGCCCATTACGCCAACAGCTGTCGTAAGATCCCAAACCGAGCCCGAGTGAAAATAGGGCGGTGTCAACGTGATGTTGCGCAATGTCGGAACCTTGAAGACATAGGCATCCTCCTCGGCGCGCGTCACCTCGAAACGGCCCTTGTCGTCCGGGGGCAGGAATGCCCAATCCGGTTTCTCGACCACGCCGAAAGGCTGGTAGCTGTTGCCGCCCAGATTGATTCCACTGTGGCAAGCCGCGCAGCCCTGATCCATGAACTCTTGCAATCCGGCTTTCTGCTCGGCCGTCATCGCGGCATCATCGCCCGAGAGGAACCGGTCAAAAGGCGCATTCGGCGTGATCAGCGTAGCCTCAAAGGCAGCGATCGCCGTTTCAGCATTCGCGAAATTCACGGGTTGCTCGTCACCCGGAAAGGCCGCGGCGAAATAGGGCCCGTATCCAGGGATGCCGCGCAACTGCTCTTCCACATGCTCAGGCGTGGACCCCATCTCGACCGGGTTGACCATCGGACCACCGGCCTGTTCTTCTAGGCTTGCCGCCCGACCGTCCCAGAACTGTGCGGTGTTATAGATGGCATTCAGCACCGTCGGGGAATTGCGGCCACCCTTTTGCCAGCGATGCCCCAGAGAGACCGACGCAAGATCGGCACCGCCTGTGCCGAGGTTGTGGCAAGTGTTGCAGCTAATGTTATGGCCCTCAGATAAACGCGGCTCAAAAAACAGCATCTTGCCCAACTCGACCGCCTCGGGTGATGGGGCGGGATCGGGCACCGGCGGGATCGGCTCGAACATGGCAAGTGCTTGTTCCCGCAGATCGGCATCATCGGCAGCCAAGGCAGAATTCGCCCCGGCAAGGCCTATTGCGACAGCGGATAACGCTCGGAAATGAATGCTATATGTCATTGCGGTTCTCCTAATCGGGGTTTTGTCAAAAAATTATCGCATAGGTTGTGTGAGCCCCGTTGACAAAGATCAACTCGGTTCGCGCATAGGCGGATACTGGCCGCACCGTGGAATGCTGCCACAAAGAGCTCCAAGCGGGCGTTCCTGCTCGGCGCCATGCTTGGCTCTGGGGGATTGGAATGCGCGCTGGACCGAATCGTGCGTTCGACTTACAGTTGTATGATTGATCCATCGATATTTGTTCCTTGCAGCGGTGTCTTTCACAGCAATGGAGATGGAAATTGAGCGCCTTGATTTTCGTCCAGATACCGGCCTATCGGGATCCCGAGCTCTTGCCCACATTGCGCGGTTTGATCGAGACAGCCGATAGCCCCGAACTACTGCGCATCGTGGTTGTTTGGCAGTACGGGATCGACGAACTCTCTGTCGAAAAGCATTTGCGCGCATTTCCACAGGTCGAATTGGTGAAGGTTCCGGCCCGGTATAGCAGTGGCTGCAACTGGGCGCGTAGCCAATCCCAGCGTCGCTGGAACGGCGAGCCGTACACTCTCTTTCTGGACTCCCACCATCAATTTCAGGACGGATGGGACACCACGCTGGTCGCTTGGCATGAGGAGCTTCGCCAGTTGGGGGTGCCACGACCCATCCTGACAGGTTACATGCCGCCCTACGGCTCAGGTAGAGATCGTGAAGACACCATTCTGGACATGAATATCCACGAGCGTTTCGAGGGCTTGATCTACCGTCTCGTAGGCCACCCTGTAGCGGACACCAGACAGCTTTCGGAGCCGTTTCCCGGACGTTTCGCGTCGCTCCATTTCCTTTTTGCAGATGGCAGGTTCAACGAGGATGTTCCGTTTGACCCTGACATCTATTTCTTTTCGGACGAGGCTGCGATTTCTTTGCGTGCTTATACCCATGGCTATGATCTGTTTCAGCCGCATCGCATCGTAGGCTGGCATCTCTATGATCGCACGACGCGCGGCACGCATTGGAACGATCATTCGGATTGGCCGAAGCAGCACCAGAGGTCGATGATCCGACTTCGCGACCTGTACCGCGGTGAACTCAGGGGCGATCTCGGCATAGGATCCCAACGTTCGGTCGCGGACTATGAGGCATATATCGGAGCGCCGCTTATTACTTCCTGACACACCCTTTCATAATAATGGATCGAAGCGATGGTTGACGAAGCGATTGTAAAGAAAATCATTGGGAAACACGGGCCGATAATCGATATCGGTGAGAACCCGGGTGTACTTGATGAACTACTTCGGGATCTAAGCGCGGCAAAGCCTGCAGATGCGGCCACGCAACCCGCCCCGTTTGGTGTCTCATGGATGGACTCATGGGTCGCCCACTGGACTCTTGCGGAAAAGGCCAAGAAAGCGTCTTCAGGCGCGTCCGAAGTCAACGAGCTGCTTCGCGCTCTCACTGACCTGAAATTTGAAGAGCGCTTGCGCGACATCCGTGATTTTGTCCAAATCAATCGTGGCGAGCTGGCAGAGCCGCCGGACGGGGGACCACCTGAACCAGGGGTTCCGCCTTCGCCCGGGCCATCGAGCTTGGCATCAGGTTTTGGACACGGTTTAGGCGCAGTGCCCGATGCCGGCCCACCGCCACCCGAGCCGCCGGATGGGGGGCCGCCGGAGCCCGGCGTCCCGCCTTCTCCCGGACCCTCGCCAGGCCCGGACAGCTTCGACGTTTTTGGCGAGAACCCGTGGATCCTCTACTGGTTCGTCTCGATCAAGGCGCCAATGCTCCTTGATGTGATTGATCTGCACCTGACGCGGCGGCTGGAGGAAATGGTCCAGAAGTAGTCGGCCTGCTGTTGCCGGATGCCATATGCGAAACGAGGTGCGAGCTAGCCGATATGTACAAGGTGTACCGTAACGTTCTTGGACCCAAGGTGAATCGGGCAATCTACGACTTCGCTTTGGAGCAGAGCCCCAAATATTCGCGTTCGAAGGTCAATTCGACGAGTTCGGCATACAGCGATTGGCGCCGATCCACCTTGATCTATGGTGAGGACATAGAGCGTGCAGCGGGACCGGTCGAAACCTTCGTTCGGCAGAACCTGGTCACTGTGCTGCAGGATATCTCGCTCGCACCCTTCGACGTCAGCGGGCTTGAGGTTCAACTTACCAGCCACAATGACGGTGAGTATTTCCATTGGCATACCGACAACGGCTCGCCCAAAACCGCTTCGCGTACCCTGACTTTCGTCTATTATTTTCATAGCATACCGAAGTCTTTCGAAGGCGGAGAACTCATCCTCTATGATGACGACGGATCTTCGGTCGCAGTCGCGCCGGATAACGATACGATTGTCTTTTTCCCATCTGGGACCAAGCACGAGGTTCGAACCATCAGCTGCCCCAGCAAGCGCTTCTGCGACGGTCGTTTTACGATAAACGGCTGGGTTCACCGACCGCGCATGCGCCGCAGTACTGACTACTTCGACGCCAAGATTTTTGGATCAAGAAAAGCGCCCGGTCACTCAAAACCATTTGCGTCGGCTCGGCCTATTCATTCGGAAAGTCGAGAAAGGGGCGAGGACGAAACGCGCCAGTTGCAGGATTATGCTGCGGGTATGTTCTTCGCACTAGGCGATCTGCGCCAGGGATCGGGAACGCGCCCCGAACTTCAGATTTGCGTTGATATCGACGCACAAAGCTTCTTCCGCGATTTCTATTTCAAAAACACGCCGGTACTCATCAAGGGAGCGATCGCCTCGTCGCCGGCAGTGCGAGATTGGTCCCTGGAGTACCTCGAGCGAGAGTTTGGAGATGTGTCCGTGCCGATAACAAGCGGGCGCGCGCAGAATGCAGACTATGAACTGAACTTCGCCAAGTCCGTAGAGCAGACGACCATGAGGGACCTCGTCCACAGGTTACGAGAGGAACCCGAGTCAAATGACTACTATCTGGTTGCCCGAAACAACGCGCTTGCGCATCCGGCTCTGCGGCCGCTGAGGGATCAGATTACGCCGCCGTCCGACATCATTCGGACAGAAGATGAGCGTGCGGCGGCCGTAAAGCTGTGGCTGGGTCCGAAGGGGACGGTCACGCCGCTGCATTACGACAAGCACTCGATCCTCTTCGCGCAAATCATGGGTCGCAAGAATTTCAAACTTATCTCGCCATTCGACGCACCATCCCTTGCCATGCGCCAGCGTTACTACAGCGAAATAGACCTGCGAGAGCCTGATCTGGGGCGCCACCCGAATTTCGCCCAAGTCGCGGTTCTTGATGCAATCGTCGAGCCTGGTGACGTCCTTTTTCTTCCGGTCGGATGGTGGCATTGGGCCGAAGCGCTCGACATCAGCGCCTCAGCGACCTTCTCGAGCTTTCGCGTCGAAAATGGTAACACCATACTAAGGTTGCCCGGCGTCGACCGAGACTAGCTTATGTGCGCCCGACGGCGGCGTTGATACGCGCGAAGGTCTTGAGTGCCTGCGCGACGACCTGGTCCATGTTGTAGTAGCGATACGTAGCAAGGCGCCCCACGAACCAGACGTCCGGTGTGCGGCGCGCCACCTCTCGGTAGCGCAGATACTTTTGGTGATTTGCCCTTCGCGGGATGGGGTAGAAGGGCGGACCTTGAACGGCTGGGTATTCGTAAGTCAGCGTGGTCTTGCGATGGATCTGACCCGTAAGATGCTTATGCTCGGTAACACGAAGATACGGTTCGCTTCCGGGATAGTTCACAACTGCTGCCAGCTGAAACTGCCGGGTCTCCAGCGTCACGCGTCGGAACTCTAGCGAGCGATAGGGAAGGGGCCCGAAGCGATAATTAAAGTAAGAGTCAATCGGACCGGTGAACACCAGTCGGCGGAACCGTATCCTCGAATGCTTCAGTTCAGCCCAGTCGGTGTCCAGCGCGAAATCGATCTTCGGATGGTCTGTCATACGCAAAAACATCGCAGAATATCCATTGATCGGCATTTGCTGGAACCGGTCGGAGAAATAACGGTCATCGCGGGACATTCGAAGAGGGATGCGGGATGCAACCGATTTATCAAGATCTGCAGCGTCGATGCCCCAGGCTTTGCGCGTGTAGCCCTCGAAGAAGATCTCGTAGAGCTCCCGCCCGACGGTGGCCAGAAAGTGGTCCTTGGCCGAACGGACGTCTTTTACGGCCTCGCGCCGTGCCTCAATGAAACGCTCCATCCCTGAGACATCAAGATCGAGATCGTAGAGCGCGTTGATCGTGTCCAAGTTGATTGGAAACGGCAGATACCTGCCATTGACATGGGACAGGACGCGATGCTCGTAGGGGCGCCAGTGCGTCCATTGCGACAGGTAGTCGAACACGGACGCAGCGTTCGTGTGAAAGATATGCGGCCCGTATTCGTGCACGAGAATACCGTGCTCATCGTGCCGGTCATGGGCATTTCCCCCAAGATGTGACCGCCGGTCCACCAGCAGCACCCTCTCGCCACGCACCGTGGCGATCCTCTCGGCGAGTACGCTGCCGGCAAAGCCGGCGCCGATGACGACCCATTCGTACACTTCAGCCCGGCGCCTCCTTGTCGTCATCGTCTGAACGTACGTTAGCTCCGACGGATTGGGCGATTTACTGCCGCTTTTGTTTTCTCTGGAGTCGACATCCAAGGCCGCCCGGCGTGGCGACATCGGAAAACAAAAGCGACAGCGGGAAAAGCCCGATCGCCCGGGAAATATTAAGCGGCCTGGCCCATTGCCAGATCAACTCATTTTGCAAAGACAAACTCGATTTCCGATTGGGCCGGATACTCCAGTTCTTTCATCATACAGTTTTCCGATCCGACCACAGTTGCGCCAAGGATCGGGTTCATTTCTTCGCTTGGTTTGGCACCTCCCGTTCTTTCGGAATGCGCGCAGATTTCAACAAAGTAGAGCCCAGCACTGCTTGGTTTCGCGGTGTCGCAAACTTGAATGTTGGAGTCGCGGCAACTTCGATAGGTCGCTACCATCTCGGATCCTGACCAAGTGAGACGAACCGTGTCTTGATCGCCAAGGCGGAAAACGGCTGGACCCGGTTTTCGGCAGTCGACCTGCTGAACAGGTCCGGATGCGGGGCACCAATTCGGACAGAACTTGTTCTCCGGCAAATCCAGCATTTTTCGACGACCACACATCTCGGTGTAGAGAGTGAACGGAATACGCGGCTGGGCTGACGTGATCTCGAAATAAAGAGGCGCTCCGGTCCTGTTGCGAACTATGAAGTCAACCGAGCCTTTGGTGTTCGCTTGAGCGGATGTCAGGGGGTTCCCTGATCCAGTCCACCAAGATGATCCCAGATCGAAACATGCGGGCCCAGCAGGAATTCCACAGGAACCCCGCCAAGGCACGCAGGCCGATCCTTCGGGGCATGCAACGTTTTGGCAGCAGTCTGCTCCGATGCATTCGGGTACACAGATGTCGCGGATCATGTCGCATACCTGCCGTGATTCGCAGCTCTCCAGATCCAGGCCGATATCACAATTGCGCTGTCGGCAAAGGTCATTGCCAGCGGCCATGGCCACGTCAGCGCCGAGAAGAGGCACCAAGACCAAGAGCATCAGCATTTTCCGGATCGGTCGCATCGAACACCATTACTCCTGTTGTTTGGTTTGCAGGTTCGATTGCAGATCCAATTCGCCTTCAGAAGATCACCCGTGAGTGTAGCGGGCGTTCCTCCGACAGCAGAAGAATATGACGAACAGCGCCAGGATAAGCGCAAGTGCCAGCAAGATCAGAAGGATCTTCCAGTAGTCCTGCCACCATGGCGTGTCGCTATCCGGACCGTCTTCGGGATTTGGTTCGATGTCGCCGGGATCGTTCACTGCGGCGGAAACGACATACTGCCTCGTGATCCTTGGGCTTGGTGTGGGCGCCGGCACAGTGTCGGCAGACCGGAAATCGACAAGGCTGTCCAACGGCGCTGTCCACCCCTCAATATCGGCGCGGATGTCAAAGGTATAGGCGCCCTTGAGCTGAGTATTGGTGTAGAGGCCGGTGAAAATCCCGTCCCGCGGGACGTCGTCTCCGAGCCCTGTTGCGTCGCGGCCCTGGTCAGTTAACTCGAGAACATCTTCCGACCCATCCGGGCGGATCACCCGAGCCTGGATGACTTCCGTCGGATGGCTCAAAGCGCCCTCAGGCCCATGGGGAAAGGCGCTGATCCTGATGGCTTCGCCGGGCCTCACGGTAGGCCGCGACACGCCGGCCGGGAACTGGATCAGACGATTGAACGAGAACGCCTTGAGTACGAAAGGGCTGTCGATGAAAACGTCGCCGCCAACACTTATCCGGACAAGCCAGTCGCCGGACACGGGCTCTGCTATGCGCACATATCGGCCCTGCGGCATCGGTTGGCTGTCATAGCTGTTGCCGTCCGGATCCGTGACGGTCATGTTGGCGCTGGCGCTTGATTGGTCCCAGTTCAGCGTGAAACTCACCGCCTCCGAGCCCGGCTCGACATACATGGTTGCCTCGGTGCGCTTGCTGAGAGTGCCGGTTGTCGAGGCGATCTGCTGATACCCGGCGCCGCGTTCGTGAAGCTCTACAAAGGCTTCCGGAAGCGCCGCGGCGTCCGAGGAATCGACGTAGTGACCTCCTGTCCCGCTGGCGATCTCAGAGCATTGCGATGCCAGCCCTTGGTCGCTGCCGGTGCAGGTGACGTAGACGGGAACGCCATCGTTCAGAAGATCCGCAATTTTTGCCTGCAGATCGGCATCGGCAGTGGTCTGGGGAGAGGGCCGGTTGTTGAGTCCGTCGGTCATGAGCACGATGTAGGTATTCCCCGTGACCCCACCGGCCGTCGTGATCATGTCGCGCGCTTTCTGAAGGCCAGCACCGATATTAGTCCAATTGTTCGGCGCCAGACCGTCGATCGCATTGTTCCAACTCGAGCGGTCTGCCCCGAGTGCCGCGATCGGCACATTTGCCCGGCCGCTGCTGCTGTCTGCATTGTCGGAATACGATACGACCCCCAATTCGGTGCCCGTCTCCGCGAGGGCGACGAAATCCTTGGCGGCAACCTTCAGGCGCTCCATTCGGGAGGGGGCTTCCTTGTTCATGCTGTTCGACTCGTCCAGAACCAGAACGACCCTCCTTGTATCGCTTGTCCTGACAAATTTGGTGAGGTTGGCAGCCGCCCCGCCCGCTGCGGCATCCGGCGCGGCTGCGGGTTTGACGAACGCGTTCGGCCAAGACCAGACCACCTGATCCCAGACCGATCTGTTAGAGCGGCATTGCGACTGTTCGGTGGTGTTGTCAGCGTCGTGAATGCCACCGGTGACATCCGCCGGATCAGTCGCGTCGCCCTGTCCCCAGCAGTATTCACTGAAGGGACCATCGGCGCCGCCGGTTCCTCCCGCATCCATCAGCGACGCCTGCTCACCTGTGGCAATCGTTGCAGCTGTCGGGCAGGAATCTGCTACAACCGCGTTGAGGCATCCAGGGCGCGCCTCGTATTCGTCCCGCGCATCGAAGACGAGGTGCGTGAATTCGTGCGCAAAGCTCTCACCAGGGGCCGCTGCGGCCAGAATGTTGTTGATCGACACGTGGATGCTGCCGCCGGTCTTCCAACTGCCGGTGTTTGCCTTCCACCAGACGCTGCCGCAGGTTGCGGGCGATGGGTTGGGCGGGTTTGGGGGGCAATCGTTGTCGGTCGCGCAAGCGTTATAAATCGCAGGCCCTTCGAGGCAGACGCTGGGCGTATGGACGCGCAGGTCCGCTTCCGCGGTGCCAAAGGCGTTGTTGTGGATGGTTGCCTGTCCGATTTCGGCCTGACCATCGGTGACATCAAACAGCATTGCCGATCCTGCGCTGATCATGTTCTCGATCGCGGTGAGATCGGCGTTCGAGGCGTCGTAGTGGACGGCCACGGAGATATTAAAGACGTTACGATCGACGCAGGTCGATGCGGGGCAATCGGCATCTTCGTTACAAAGATCGCCGGCGCTTGGGCCGCCGATGCACTGCCGCCGCGCCACAGGGGCCGCGCGGCCCTCGATCTCACCAAAGGCTGTGCCCTGCGCCAGCGCCAACCCTGTGGCGAGAGGCAATCCCAAAACCGCAGCCATAATCATTGCGAGGAATTTCGCGATCTTCATAATCAAGCCCTCCTGCAAATTGAATTTTGGTCTGGATTTCAGGCCGGATGACGGCACTTTTCCACTTGAAAAGGGCACTCACTCCCTTGCCAACGTCCCAGATATCTTAACGCGTTATCTATCGACTATGGCACCTCTGGGTTGTGTTGTGATTGACTGATGTCAACGCCACCGCGAGCCGATGTTGCCAGTTTTGGCTGATGATGGGTCAGCGCCGAGCCGCGTCTTTCTTCTCGCGCTCCATGATGGTACCCATCCCGGTCTCCTTTTGGATTGTTGTGCCGATGTTCGGGAGGCGAGGCTTCGGATGAGCCGGAGAGCGGTACAACACTTTGGGTTCGGTGCAACATCTTGTTGCACCACCCCCATAAACGGGGGCAAAAGGATCCAAAATTGAGGAACGCCAGTCAGGTGAGAATGAGCGCAGCGCCATTAAAACAAGAGGTTTCGGACGTCCAGTGGTCCGCGCGGCTCAGCGTGGCGCCGATGATGGACTGGACCGACCGTCATTGCCGCCATCTGCACCGCCTGCTCAGCCGCCAGGCGCTGCTTTATACCGAGATGGTGACCGCGCCCGCTCTGGTGCAGGGCGGGGCGGTGCATCTGCTGAATCATGGGGCTGCCGAGCATCCTGTTGCGCTGCAGTTGGGCGGCTCGGACCCGGCGGAGTTGGCCGAGGCGGCGCGGCTGGGCGATGCGGCGGGCTATCGCGAGATCAACCTCAATGTCGGGTGTCCCAGCGACCGGGTGCAATCTGGCACGTTCGGGGCGGTGCTGATGAAATCGCCGGACCTTGTGGCCGCGTGCTGCGCCGCGATGCGGGCGGTCACCTCCCTGCCGGTGACGGTGAAATGCCGCATCGGCGTGGATGATCAGGACCCGCGCCACATCTTGCCCGATTTCATCGAACGCGTGGCGGAGGTGGGCGTCAGCCGGATGACGGTCCATGCGCGCATGGCCTGGCTTCAGGGACTGAGCCCCAAGGAAAACCGCGATATCCCCCCGCTGGATTATCCCTTGGTGCACGAGATGAAGGCGCGTTTTCCCGCGCTGCACCTGTCGGTCAATGGCGGGATCGACAGCCTTGATGCGGTAGAGGCGCATCTGGAGGCCGGGATGGACGGCGTGATGGTGGGCCGCGCGGCCTATCATGCGCCCGCTCAGATCCTTTGCGCCGCGGATCGCCGCATCTTCGGCGAAGGGGGGCCTGACACACGGCCCGAGGACGCGGCGCGCGCGATGATGGATTACGCCGAGGCGCATCTGGCGTCAGGCGGACGGCTGAACCAGATCACGCGGCACATGCTGGGCCTTTTCGCCGGGCGCCCCGGCGCGCGGGCATGGCGGCGCATGCTGTCCGAGGGCGCGCATCTGCCGGGCGCCGGCCCCGAGTTGATCGAGACGGCGCTGGCCCGCGTGGACGAGGCGCAGGCGGCCTGAGTTTCCGTTTGCGCCCGTGCGGCAAACCCGGTCTAGTCCGCGCCAACGTCCAAGCGAGGAGCCGCCGCCATGCCCGATCCCACCCTTTTGCTGGCCATGACGGCCATGCTTCTGGCCATTGGCGCCTTTGCGGGGGTGTTGGCGGGGCTCTTGGGCGTGGGCGGCGGCATCATTCTGGTGCCGGCGTTTTTCTATGCCTTCACTGTGCTAGGCTATGGCGGGCCGCAACTGATGCAGGTCTGCCTTGCCACGTCGCTGGCGACGATCATCGTCACCTCGGCGCGCTCGGTTCTGGCGCATCATCGCAAGGGGGCGGTCGACTGGACGATCCTGCGCACATGGGCGCCGGGCATCGCCATCGGGGCGGTGCTGGGCGTGGTTGTGGCGTCCAGTCTGCGGTCCAGCACGCTGCAGGGGATATTCGGCGGTTTGGCATTCTGCGTTGGCATCTACATGACCTTCGGCCGGTCCCACTGGCGACTGGGCGAGGCGATGCCCGGCGGGCTGATGCGGGCCGTCATGTCGCCTGTCGTCGGCTTCCTATCGGTGCTGATGGGCATCGGTGGCGGCAGTTTCGGCGTACCTTTGATGAGCCTTCATGCCGTGCCCATCCACCGCGCCGTTGCCACGGCCGCCGGGTTTGGCGCAGCCATCGCGGTGCCCTCGGTCATCGGGTTCCTGATGGTCGATGTCGCGCCCGAGGGGCGGCCACCCTACACGCTGGGCGCGGTCAACGGGCCTGCCTTTCTGATCGTGATCGCCATGACGCTGATAACCGCGCCACTGGGGGCCAGGCTGGCCCATGCGATGGACCCAAAGCGGCTGAAACGGGTGTTCGGTGTCTTCCTCACGCTGATCGCGCTTAACATGCTGCGCAAGGCGCTGGGCTGGTGAGCGCGGCGGCGGATACGCTGTCGCAGAAGGGCTGGGTTCGTTTTGCCCATGATGCCGGGGTGGCGCGCTGGGCCGAGGCCGCGAAGGCGGCGGCGCTGGAGCGCATGGCCGATCCCGCGCACCGCGCCGAATGGCTGCAATGCGGCGGCACCTGGTTCGTCGGCGTGGATACCCTGCCAAACGATGCGCGCGGCGTGGTCGCGGGCAGTGGGCCGCTGACCGGGCCGGGATATGACGCGGCGCGCAGTCTTTATGGCATTCTGCCGCTGCATGCGGGGCAGGTCTCGGTGACATGGCCGGGCTATCCCAAACCGCGCAAGAATGAGGGCGAGGCGGCTTTTCGGTACCGCAAGCGGCGCGATGCGGCGCATGTGGACGGCCTTCTGGCGATCGGGGCGGACCGCGCCCGGATGTTGAAAGAGCGGCACGCCTATATCCTCGGTCTGCCTCTGACCGCGGTGGGCGAGGGGGCCAGCCCCCTGACGGTGTGGGAGGGTAGCCACGAGGTGATGCGCGCGGCCTTTGCCAAGGCGCTTGGCGGCATTGCCCCCGAGGCATGGGACGAGGTCGATCTGACCGAAATCTACAAGGCCGCCCGGCGCGACGTGTTCGACCGCTGCGTGCGCGCCGTGCTGCCTGTCCAGCCGGGCGAGGCGGTGCTGGTGCACCGGTTGGCACTGCACGGCGTCGCCCCCTGGCAAGAGGGCGCGGTGGCCCCGCCGGAGGGCCGCATGATCGCCTATTTCCGCCCCGAGTTCCAACGCTTGGGCGACGATTGGCTGACCGCGCCCTGAGACACGCTCTTGTCTTGATCGGGCGGCGCGCATAGGCTCGCCGCGATCATTCCAGGGAGGAGCCTCATGCCTGAACGCCGCGTCCATTTCACCGCACTCGCCGCTGTCCTGTCGCTGACGCTGGGCAGTACCGCCGGGGTATCTCTGGCGCAAACCGGCCTGTCTCTGCCGCTGACGCTGGGGCCGGACGGGTCGGTCAATTCGGTGGCCTATAGCTGCGGCGACGGGACCGATCTGGTGGTGCAATATGTCAATGCAGGTTCGAACAACCTCGCGCTGATCCCGCTCAAGGGCGAGACGCGGATCTTTGTCGGCGTCATCTCGGGCTCGGGCGCGCGCTATGTGTCGGGTGCGTCCGAATGGTGGACCAAGGGCGATGAGGCGCGCATGAGCGACGAGATGAGCGATGCAAAGCCGATCACCTGCACCGCCGCCGCTGAAAAATAGCTCCGGGCCTGATCAGCGGGCCTAGCTGCCGCGCTCCAGCCGGGCGGCGCGGCCGCCGCGCCGCTTGCGCAAGAGGCCAGCGCGACCCGGCAGTTCTTCCATGATGGCGGCGCGCTCGTCATTGCTCATCTTGGACCAGCGCGTGATTTCGTCGATGCTGCGCAGACAGCCGGTGCAGATGCGCGCCTCGGGATGCACCACGCAGACACGGATGCAGGGCGATTGCACCTCGTCGCGCGTCCATACCGGCGGCTCGCCCGGAAGCTCTGATCCATCCATCATTGCGCGTTCCTCATATGGCCCAAACGGTCCAGCACCCCTTGAAGGATATACGAGGCGGCGATGTTGTCGATCACCTCGGCGCGACGTTTGCGAGACGTATCCGCCTCAAGAAGGGCGCGTTCGGCGGCAACGGTGGACAAACGCTCGTCCCAATAGCCGATGGGCAGGTCCGTGAGCCGGGTGAGGTTGCGGGCAAAGGCGCGCGTCGACTGGCAGCGCGGACCCTCGCTTCCGTCCATGTTGCGCGGCAAGCCCAGGATCAGTCCGCCGATCTGCCGCGCCTCGATGATCTCCAGAAGGCGCGCGGCATCGAGGCCGAACTTGCGGCGGCGCACCGTCTCGAGGGGGCTGGCGACGGACCAGAGGCCATCGGACACCGCGACGCCGATCGTCTTGTCGCCAAGGTCCAGCCCCATCAGCGCGCGCATCGGGGGCAGGGCGGCGGCGAACTCGGCGATATCCTCAAAGATCATTCGGCGTTCCCGTCAATGCCCGCACGGGCGGCGGCGGAGTCCAGCATGGATATCGCCTCGGGGCTGCCCGCAAAGGTCACACGCGCCTCATCCAGAATGTCGCCGGCACGCTCGGTCTCGCCCAGAACACCCAGCGCCACGATCAGCTGCGCCCAATCCTCGGGCGGCCCGCCTTGCTCGGCAAGGCGCGACATGAGGCTGTCGACCATGCTGCGGATAAAGTCCTGACGGCCCTCTTCGGTCATGCCCTCGGCGGCTTCCATCTGCTCTTGTGTGGGGCCGCGCGTGGTCGAGGGGCGCGGTTCGGGGAGGGTGTAATTGATGCCGGCGCGGTCGGCCGCATCCTGGATCTGGGCGCGCAGGGGCTGGATCCAGGGGGCATCCTCGGGACTGTCCTGCAAGAGCGCCTCCCATGTGCGGAAGGCGGCATCGGGCCGGTCGACCTGCGCATAATAGACACCGAGGTAATAGCGCGCCTCAAGCTGGCCGGGGTCCATCGACAGCGCGGTGCGCAGGCTGGCCTCCGCCTCGGACGAGACATAGCCGCCCGCCGCCGTGATCAGCAGATCGGCGAGGAAGGCGTGATCAGCGGCGGTTGCCGCATCGCCCTTGGCCGCGATCAGCCGCTCCTGCGCGCTGCGCGCAGCGGCGGTATTGCCAAGGCTTGCTTCGTTGCGCGCCAGCAGGGCAAGGCCGCGCACGTCGTCCGGGCGCGCCTCGACCGCGGCGCGCAGCTGCACCATCAGCTGCGCGAAATCGTCGGGTGGCTTGATGGCCTGCTCTTCAGGTCCGAACCGCTCCTGTGCCTCGGCCTGGTCCAGGCGATCGGCCCGCGCGGCGTCCGAGGCTGCCAGCCGCCCGGCGCGCGGCTGGTCCAGATAGCCTGGCGCCCCCAGCGACCAATAGCCCAAAAGGGCGCCGCCCGTGATCCCCGCCACCAGAAGGGCCGAAAGGATCACGCCCGTGCGGCGCGGCTGCCCGCCATCCGCGCCATGGGCGCGCACCTGCGCATCGGCAGCCAGAATGCGGCGCGACACTTCGGCGCGCAGCCGGCCCGCCTCGGCCTCGGTGATGACGCCGCGGGCCAGGTCCTTTTCCACGCCGGCCAACTGCACCTGGTAGATCTCCAGATCATAGGCCGCCGGCGGTGCCGCGCTGACGCGCCCGCGCAAGAGCGCGGCGACGACCAGCGCGCTGGTTCCCAATGCCAAGGCGGCGGCGATGATCCAGAACATCATTGAGGCACTCCTGTTGTCGCAGTTCACATAACGGCGCAGCGCCCCCGGCGAAAGGGGCGATGCGCGGTGTTCATGTCGCAGGCGGCCGCCGCGCCGAGGCGTCGCGGCGCCGCCGCAATGTCGCAAACTGGGCATGCTGCGCCGCACCGCGTATGTTGCGATTTGCCGGATCGGCGCATACCCTCAGCCATCCCGCGCATCCCCGCGAATCCATGACCAGAGTGAGACCGCGCATGAAACGCTATTCCGCCTTTGCCGTCGCCCGAGAGGCGTTTCGCAACCACACCGGGTGGGAGCGCGCCTGGGCCTCGCCCGAGCCGAAGAAGAAATACGATGTCATCATCATCGGCGCGGGCGGTCATGGCCTTGCCACCGCCTATTACCTTGGCAAGAATTTCGGCATCACCAACGTGGCGGTCCTGGAAAAGGGCTGGCTCGGGGGCGGCAATACGGGCCGCAACACGACGATTATCCGGTCGAACTACCTTCAGGATCCCTCGGCCGCGATCTACGAGAAATCCCGCTCGCTCTACGAGACGATGAGCCAGGATCTCAACTACAACGTCATGTTCAGCCCGCGCGGCTGCATGATGCTGGCCCAGACCCAGCACGAGGTGCGCGGCTACGAGCGCACGGCCCATGCCAACGCGCTGCAAGGCGTCAAGACCGAGTTCATCGGCCCCCAGCGCGTCAAGCAGCTGGTCCCGATCATCAATATCGACGGCCCGCGCTACCCCGTGCTGGGCGCGCTCTGGCAGGCACGGGGCGGCACCGCGCGGCATGATGCGGTGGCCTGGGGCTATGCGCGCGCCTGCTCGGATATGGGCATGCACATCATTCAGAAATGCGAAGTGACCGGCATCGAGCAGTCGGATGGCAAGGTGACGGGCGTCAACACTAATCGCGGCACCATCGGCTGTGACAAGCTGGGCATGGTCGTCGCAGGCCATTCGGGTCATCTGGCCGACATGGCCGGTTTCCGCCTGCCGATCGAAAGCGTGTCGCTCCAGGCGCTGGTCAGCGAGCCGATCAAGCCCTGCATGGACGTGGTCGTGATGGCCAACACGGTGCATGGCTACATGAGCCAGTCTGACAAAGGCGAAATGGTCATTGGCGGCGGCACAGATGGCTACAACAACTACACTCAGCGCGGCGCGTTCCACCATATCGAAGAAACGGTGCGCGCCCTGGTCGAAACCTTCCCGATGATCGCGCGGCTCAAGATGCTGCGGCAATGGGGCGGCATCGTGGACGTGACAGGAGACCGCTCGCCGATCCTCTCGAAAACGCCGGTCGACGGCATTTTCGTCAATTGCGGCTGGGGCACCGGCGGCTTCAAGGCGATCCCCGGCTCGGGCTGGGGCTTTGCCGAACTGATGGCCAAGGGCCACTCGCCGCTCACGGATGCGTTTGGCCTCAATCGCTTCCACGAGGGCCGCTTCATCGACGAGAGCGTCGCGGCAGGGGTGGCGCATTGATGCGCTTTACGTCAATCAGACCCGAAGGCGGCATCCGTCGCAGGCCCGGTCACGGCCTCGTCCTTGCCGTAGGCCGTGTCGTGCAGGCTTCTGCGATGCGGTTTCTGAAGGTCTTCTTTGCGAATCTCATGGCGGAACACCGCAAACACAAGCAGCGCGATAGCGATGATCGTTCCCATAACAGTGCAAATGCCGATCAAAATATCCATGCGTGGATTATGGCCGCCGACGCGCGTTCAATCAACAAGGAGTTCCGCACATGCTGATCCTGACCTGCCCCTGCTGCGGCGTGACCGGCGAGGAAACCGAATTTCACGGTGGCGGCGAGGCGCATCTCAAGCGTTTCGGCCCCGGCTCGTCGGACGCCGATTTTCACGACTACCTCTTCTCCAAGGTGAACCCCAAGGGCGTCCATCTCGAGCGCTGGCGCCACAACAATGGCTGCGGCAAGTGGTTTCATGCAGCGCGTGATACCGTGACGCTGGAGGTCTACGGCACCTACAAGGCGCAAACGACCGAGCCGCCGCAAGAGATCAAGGACGCCATCACCGCCAAGCGCCCGGGCTGGTCGTGGAGGGAGTTCGCATGATCCTTCATCTTGGTACAAATACTCAATCGACGCTGACTGAACGCGCGGAGGGACGGGCATGAGCACACGTCTGGCAAATGGCGGCCGCCTACTGGACAAGGCGCGCCGAATGGATTTCACCTTCAACGGCAAGCGCCTGAAGGGCTATGCTGGCGACACCATCGCCTCGGCGCTGCTGGCCAATGACCAGATGCTGATCGGCCGCTCCTTCAAGTATCACCGCCCACGCGGCGTGGTGGCAAGCGGCGCCGAAGAGCCGAACGGCCTTGTCGGCATGGGCGAGGGGGCCAGCTTCGAGCCGAACCAGCGCGTCACCACGACGGAGCTATATGACGGGCTGACCTGCACCTCGCAGAACCATTGGCCTTCGCTCGAATTCGACGTGGGCGCGATCAATACCAAGCTCAGCCGCTTCCTGCCCGCGGGCTTTTACTACAAGACGTTCAAGCATCCGCGCTCGTTCTGGAAGCATGTCTACGAGCCGATCATTCGCAAATCCGCGGGCCTCGGCGCGGCGCCAAACCAGCGCGACAACGACACATACGAGCATTTCTATGCCTTCTGCGATGTGCTTGTGATCGGCGGGGGCATCGCGGGCCTGCAGGCGGCCCGTGCAGCGGCGGCCACGGGCGCCAAGGTGATGGTGCTGGAACAGACGGCCCATTGGGGCGGGCGCGCGCCCGTCGATGGCGGCACCGTGGATGGCAAGCCGGTGGGTGACCATATCGACAGCCTCGTCGTCGAACTCTCCGCGATGAAGAATGTCACAATGCGCAGCCGCACCATGGGCGCCGGGGTTTATGATCACGGCTATGTGCTCGGCTACGAGCGCGTGAACGACCACAATCCCAAGGCGCAGGGTCCTCGCCATCGCCTGTGGCGCATCCGCTCCGCGCAGATCGTGACAGCCACGGGCGCGATCGAGCGGCCGCTCAGCTTTGCGGGCAATGACATTCCCGGCGTGATGCTGGCCTCGGCGGTCCGCGACTATGTCGTTGATTACGGCGTGTCGGTTGGCGACCGCACCGTGGTTGTTACCAATAACGACGATGCCTACCGCACTGCGATCACGCTCAAGGAAAACGGCCTCGACGTGCCGGTGATCCTTGATGCGCGCGTCACCGCGCAGGACAGCCCGTTGATGGCCAAAGCGAAATCCATGGGCATTCGTGTGCTGATGGGCCACGGCATCTCCTCCGTGCAGGGCGGCAAGCGCGTGACCGGCGTCGGCGTCTGCAGCCAGGCGGGCGAGGGCGCGGTGCTGGAAGAGGTCGCCTGCGATGCGGTCGCCATGTCGGGCGGCTGGTCGCCGGTGGTGCATCTTTGGTCCCATTGCGGTGGCAAGCTGATCTGGGACGAGGCGCAGGCGGCCTTCCGCCCCGATGCGGACAAGGCGCCGACCGGCGCGTCGGGCGAGGCGTTCGTCACACCCGCCGGTGCTGCAAATGGCGCCTATACGCTGGCCGATATTCTGACCGACGCCTCCGCTGCGGGCACCAACTCCGCAGGTGCGGCGGGCCACAAGGGCGACGCGCCCCAGGCACCCGAGGCCGAGACGGAGGACGAGGCGCAGATGGCGCCCGTCTGGATGATGCCGCAAGGCGCGGGGGTCAAGAAGCGGCAGAAGGCGTGGCTGGACTACCAGAATGACGTCAAGGTGTCGGACGTCCAGCTGGCCGCGCAGGAAGGCTTCGAGAGCGTCGAGCACGCCAAGCGCTATACCACGCTGGGCATGGCGACCGATCAGGGGAAGCTGAGCAATATCAACGGGCTCGCCATTCTTTCTGATGCTTTGGGTCAACCCATTCCGCAGACCGGCACGACCACGTTCCGCCCGCCCTATACGCCCATCTCGATGGCCTCCATCGCGGGCGAGGCGCGCGACGAGCGGTTTCAGCCGATCCGGCGCACGCCGATCTATGACTGGCACGCCGAGAACGGCGCCTACTGGGAGCCTGTCGGCCAGTGGCGCCGCCCCTACACCTACCAGAGGCCGGGCGAGAGCATCGAGGACGCCGTCGCCCGCGAGGTCCGGAACACCCGCGCCAGCCTTGGCATTCTGGACGCCTCGACGCTGGGCAAGCTGCTGGTCAAGGGGCCGGATGCGGGCCGTTTCCTCGACATGCTCTACACCAACATGATGAGCACGCTGAAGGTGGGCCGTTGCCGCTATGGGCTGATGTGCAACGAGAACGGGTTTTTGATGGATGACGGTGTGGTCGCGCGCGTGGGTGAGGACACGTTCCTCTGCCACACCACCACGGGCGGTGCGGAATCGATCCACGGCCATATGGAGGAATGGCTCCAGACCGAATGGTGGGACTGGAACGTCTATGTCGCCAACCTGACCGAGGAATATGCTCAGATCGCCGTCGTCGGCCCCCGCGCCCGCGAAACGCTGGGGAAGCTGACCGGTGACGATATCAGCGCGGAGGCGCTGCCCTTCATGGCATGGGCCGACATCACGCTGGCCGGGATCGCGGCGCGGGTCTACCGCATCTCCTTCTCGGGGGAACTCAGCTACGAGATCGCGGTCAAGGCGTCCGAGGGCCGCGCGCTCTGGGATGCGCTGATGGCGGCGGGGCAGCCGGCGAACATTACGCCCTACGGCACCGAGGCCCTGCATATCATGCGGGCCGAAAAGGGCTTCATCATGATCGGGGACGAAACCGATGGCACGGTCATTCCGCAGGATCTGGGTCTCGACTGGGCCATATCCAAGAAGAAGGACGACTATATCGGCAAGCGCGCGCAGGCACGCAGCCATATGACTGATCCCAAGCGCTGGAAGCTGGTCGGCCTTGAGACGGTCGATGGAAAGGTCCTGCCCGATGGCGCCTATGCCACGGCCGAGGGCACCAACGAGAATGGCCAGCGCGACACGCAGGGGCGGGTCACCTCGACCTACCATTCGCCCACGCTGAACCGGGGGATCGCCATGGGCCTCGTGCTGAATGGGCCGGACCGGATGGGCGAGGTGCTGGAATTCCCGCGCGTCGATGGCACGGTCATGCGGGCGAAGATCGTCGATCCGGTCTTCTTCGATAAAGACGGGGAGAAGCAGAATGTCTAACTCAGTCAGCGCCTTGAATGGCGCCAGCGCGCCGGGCTTCGTCCAGATCCGCGACATGGGCTTGCAAGGCATGATCACCCTGCGCGGCGATCTATCCGCGTCTAAGTTGAAAAAGGGCGTATTCGGCGCGGTCGGGGGCGAGATGCCCGGCGCGGGCCAGATCAATGTCAGCGATGGGGGACATACCGCCTGGATGTCGCCTGATGAATTGCTGATCCTGGTGCCCTATGCGCAGGTCAAAACCAAGCTGGACGAGATCGCATCCAGCCTGGCCGGCGTGCATCACCTGGCGGTCGATGTGTCGGACGCGCGCTGCATGTTCGGCATCACTGGCGAGGATGCGCTGGTGCGCGAGGCGCTGGCCAAGCTGATGCCGGTGGATTTCAGTGTTGATGCCTTCAAGCTCGGCCAGTTCCGCCGCTCGCGCATGGCGCAGGTGCCGGCCGCCGTCTGGATGGCGGAGACGGGCGAGGCGCGCGTTGTCTGCTTCCGCTCGGTCGCGCAGTATGTGCTGGACCTGCTAAAGGGTGCGGCGGCGCCGGGCAGTGAAGTGCGCTATTTCGCCAAGTGATGCACCGCCCTCCAGCGCCTTTGCGCCGGGGCAGTTATCTGATGGGGCGCGGCGCGGAACTCGTGCCGCGCCCTTGACGTTCTCCCTCCAAGGCTACCATCTAGGGGCCGTATTGATTTTCCACTTAAAGGGGGCAGACCCATGACATTCCAACTTCCCGATCTTCCTTATTCGCACGACGCGCTGGCCGATAACGGCATGAGCCGCGAGACGCTGGAATACCACCACGACATCCACCACAAGGCCTATGTCGACAATGGCAACAAGGCGATTTCGGGCACCAAGTGGGAGGGCAAGACCCTCGAAGAGATCATCAAGGGCACCTACGACAAGAATGCCGTGGCGCAATCCGGGATCTTCAACAACATCAGCCAGCTGTGGAACCACAACCAGTTCTGGGAAATGATGAGCCCCGGCGACAGCAAGATGCCCTCGGAGGTCGAGAAGGCGCTGAAGGACAGCTTCGGCAGCGTCGATGACTTCAAGAAGGAATTTTCCGCTGCGGGTGGCGGTCAGTTCGGCTCGGGTTGGGCGTGGCTGGTCAAGGATACCGATGGCAGCCTCAAGGTGACGAACACCGAGAACGGCGTGAATCCTGTCTGCTTCGGTCAGACCGCGCTGCTGGGTTGTGACGTGTGGGAGCATTCCTACTACATCGACTTCCGCAACAAGCGTCCGGCCTATCTGGAGAACTTCCTGAACAAGCTGGTGAACTGGGAAAACGTCGCAAGCCGCATGTAATCCCGGCAATCTCGCGAAATCAGTCAGCCCCCGGTGGATCGCTCCGCCGGGGGCTTTTTCGTCATTGTTGCGGAACCGGCGCCCGCGCCCCGCCGTTTTCCTTGAAGATTTCAACGCGAAAGGAGGATACCATGGCAGAGCGTCATCGCTCCAAGGATGGAACCCGCGAAACCGAGGAGATCATCGGCGAAGCCGCCGATATCGACCAGAAAGGCCGCCAAGGCGGCGATATCGAGCGCCGCGTCGCCACCCGCGACGAGGAAAAGCGTGCCAAGGAAAAGCCCGCCGGCGTGACCCGCGTCACCGGGCAGGACAGCCGCGAAACCGGACATGCCCCCGAGGAGGACACGTAAATGGCCGAACTGAAACCAGGCACATGGGTGCTGATCTGCGACGGGGAAAAGGCGCTTTTCCTGCGTAATGACGGCGATGCCGAGGCCCCTGACCTCAACGTCGTGCGCATCGACGAGCAGGACAATCCCAAGGATATCGAGCAATCCGCAAACCGCCCCGGCCGGATGACCGGAGGGGGTCCCAGCCCCAAATCCGCCTTCGACGACACCGACTGGCACGAGCTGGCCAAAGAGCGTTTTGCCTCGGATCTGGCCGATCGTCTCTACAAGCAGGCGCATAAGGGCAAGTTCGATCACATCGTCATCGTGGCGGCATCCAAGACCCTCGGAGCGCTCCGCCAGGAGTTGCATCAGGAGGTCACGAACAAGGTCATCGCCGAGATCGACAAGGATCTGACGAACCATCCGCTCGACAAGGTCGAAAAGATGATCAAGGACGACCTCGCCGCAATGTAGGCGGAGGGCACAAGCCTGCGCCGCCCGGCATCTCTGGGCCCTTCCCAGGCCCCTCGCGCTCGTCTAAGGACGAAGGCGAGGCGGCGCTGGGAAGGCTTGCGACATGAATGACGAAACCAAGGGCGTCCTTGCGATGATCGGCGCCTGTTCGGTCTGGGGCCTTTCGGGGATCTACTACAAGCTGCTGGACCATGTGCCGCCACTGGAGATCTTGGCGCACCGTACGCTCTGGGCGTTCCTCTTCTTTCTCATTGTCCTGACAATTCAAGGCCGGTTGCGCGCTTTGCCGCAGGCCATCGGCACGCTGCGCACTTTCGGGATCGTAGCCCTTGCGGCGCTGATGATTTCCATCAACTGGTTCGTCTTCATCTCGTCCATCCTCTTTGGGTATGCGACCGAAGCGTCGATGGGCTACTACATCTTCCCGCTCACCGCCGTCCTTGCCGGGGCAGCTTTCTACCGTGAGAAGCTGAACCGTCCCCAGATGATTTCAGTCGGGATGGCGACGGTTGCTGTGATCATCCTGTCGGTCGGATTGCAGGTGGCGCCATGGGTCGCGCTGATACTGGCCTTTTCCTTCGCCGCCTATGGCGTGGTCAAGAAAAGCCTGACGACCGGCCCGGTCGTGTCGGTGACCGCCGAGGTCACGCTGCTTTCGCCCTTCGCTGCGGCCTTCCTGGTCTTTACCCACACCCAAGGGGGCGGTCATTTTGGCTCGGATGTGGTCACCACCCTGATGCTTGTGGTGGCCGGGATCATTACATCGATCCCGCTGATCCTCTTTTCCTACGCCACGCGGCGGGTGTCCCTGGCCACGATCGGGCTCGTGCAATACCTCAACCCGACTTTGCAGTTCCTCGTCGCGACGTTGATCTTCCGCGAGGTTTTCACCCTTTGGCACGCCATTGCATTCGCCCTGATCTGGACCGCGCTGGCGATCTATACCGCAACGTCCTTGCGCCGGGGCAGGGCCGCGCGCAGGGCGGCAAGGGCGGCTGGCACGTCCGGCACGGCGACATAGCCGCCAGCCAAATCGTCCCCGGCAAAACCTTCGCTCACCACATGCTCCAGCAGCGCAATGAGCGGCTGCCAATATCCGTCCACGTCGATCAGCACGACCGGCTTGTCATGCAGGCCCAGCTGCCGCCATGTCAGCACCTCGAAAAGCTCGTCCAGCGATCCGCCCCCGCCCGGCAGCAGCGCGATGGCGTCGCAGTTCATGAACATCACCTTCTTGCGCTCGTGCATCGTCTCGGTCACCACGCGGGTGCCCGCCATGTCGGCCTTGACCTCCAGCCCGACCAGATGCTGCGGGATCACGCCAAGCAGATCGCCCCCCTCGGCCAGCGCCGCGCGTGCGCAGCGTCCCATCAGCCCGACATCGCCCGCCCCATAGACCAATCGCCAGCCCGCCTGCGCGATACCCGCGCCCATGGCTTCGGCCGCGGCGGCATAGGACGGGCGCGCGCCTTCGCGTGCGCCGCAAAAGACACAGATTGACAGGCTGGTCATGGCAGGAAGACCTTTCGTGCAGGAGAGTTTTGACGGGTGTTACCCATGTTGCTACGCTCGGACAACCCGCGCGCTGCCGTGCTCGGGCCATATCGGCGCGTCAGATGCCGGGTGGAAAGGGGACGACCGTGCGTTTGAAAGAGGTCCGGGGATGAGCATCGCTGCAAGCAAACGCTCTGCCGTCTGGCTCGGTGCCGGTGCCGGGGCGCTGGTGGCCTTGGCGATCGCCGCGCTCTTTCTGAGCGTATTCAACCAGCGGGGCAAGGATGCCGCCCCGCCGCAGACGCGCGCGGAGGAAGTTGCGCCTGAGCCTGCGGGCAGAGCCGGAAAACCCCAGCTGGAGGCGCCGTCATCGACTGAGGCCACCGACCTTCAGACAACCGATGCCGACCCGGCGAAATCCACTCCCGATGCGCCCGCCGCGCCCCGCATCGACGTCTTCCGGCTCGAACCTGACGGTAGCGCCCTTGTCGCGGGCCGCGCCGCTCCCGGCTGGGAGGTCGCGCTGCTGCTCGACGGGGCGCCTCTCGCCACAGCCCGGCCTGGCGCTGATGGCGCTTTTGCGCAGTTCGTGGACGTGCCGCGCAGTGCCGCACCCCAGGTGTTGTCGCTGCGCATGATGGGCCCCGAGGGCGGTGCTCCAATCACGGGCGAGACCGAGATCATCATCGCACCCGCGCCGCAAACCGCGCCCCAGCCGGATATCGCCATGGCGGCGCAGAGCGCGGCTGAGACGGTTCCGCGCAAGGCCGCCCCTGTCGCGCCGCAAAGCGCGGAGTTCAGCGCCGAGTCCGCGGCGACAGACGCCGCCGAGGCAAGCCTGCTGACCCGCGACACCCCCGAGCTTGGCGCCTCTGCCCCCGCAGCGCCGCTTCCCGCTGGAGCCGATGAAATTGCGTCCGGCCCCGCCCCCGAGACCGGGCAGGTCGCGGCAGAGCCCACCGCGCCTCAGCCGGTCGAAGAGAGCGTCGCTGCGATCCCCACCGTCCTCATGTCCGATGCCAGCGGCGTGCGCGTCCTGCAATCGCCCGGTACCCTGGCTTCCGTGCCTCAGGTCATGTCCAGCGTCGCGCTGGATGCGATCAGCTATTCCAGTGCGGGCGAGGTAGAGCTTTCGGGCCGCGCGGTTGGCACCGGGTTCGTGCGCGTCTATCTGGACAATACTCCGATCACGACCTCCCGCATCAGCGAGGCCGGCACCTGGCGCATGCAACTCCCGCAGGTCGATACCGGCGTTTACACCCTGCGCATCGACGAGGTCAGCCCCGAGGGCTCTGTCACCAGTCGCGTCGAGACGCCGTTCAAACGCGAGGACCGCGCCCTGCTGGCGCAGCTGCAGGACCAGACCGCTGACACGGCGCCCGCCGGCACCGCCGACCCCCTCGACCCGCCGTCCGAGCCACCGACTACCCCAGCGCCCGGCACCACATCCGCCGAGCCGCCCGTGCGCGCGGTCACGGTGCAGCCGGGCAATACGCTCTGGGCCATTTCGCGCGAAACTTACGGCGAAGGCATCCTCTACGTGCGCGTTTTCGAGGCCAATGCCGACCGTATTCGCGACCCCGATCTGATCTATCCGGGCCAGGTCTTCACCCTGCCGCAGTAAGCGCTTCAACATTTCGGAAATACTCGATCTCACCGTTGCAATCCGTGCATTGCGGCCAGCTGCCTGCGCGTCCTGACTGGATATCCGGCCTGACCCGGCCTAGATATAGCGCCTCGCCATTTGCAAGGGGCCTTCATGCGCCAGACATCACAGCCTGACAGCCAGACCTCCGCCTCCGGCTGGGCGACCATCATCCGCGTCGCGCCCTATATCTGGCCCAAGGAGGGCGGCGGCTGGGTCAAGCGGCGGGTGATCCTGGCGCTGGTTGCACTGGTCGCGGCCAAACTGATCGCGGTGGCCACGCCGTTCTTCTACAAGGCGGCGGTCGATACGCTCTCGGGCGAGGGGACGGCAGATGCCGCCTGGACGCTGGGCGCGGGCGCGATCGGACTGACGGTGGCCTATGGCATGGCGCGCCTGATGAACACCGGCCTGCAACAGCTGCGCGATGCGCTTTTCGCGCCCGTCGGCCAGCGGGCGCTGCGCAAGGTGGCGCTGCGCACGTTCCGGCATATTCACCGCATGTCGATGCGCTATCACATCACGCGCAAGACCGGCGGGCTCAGCCGCATCATTGAGCGGGGCGTTAAAGGCGTAGACTTCCTCCTGCGCTTCCTGATCTTCTCGATCTTCCCGCTCATTCTGGAACTCTTTCTCGTCGGCATCGTCCTCTGGGCTGCCTTCGATTTCTGGTATCTCTTCGTCGTCGTGGTCGTCATCACGCTTTACGTCGCCTTCACCTTCAAGGTGACCGAATGGCGCGTGAAACTGCGCCGTCAGATGAACGAGAGCGATACCGACGCCAACCAAAAAGCCATCGACAGCCTGCTCAACTACGAGACGGTCAAGTATTTCGGCGCCGAGGATCGCGAGGCGAGCCGCTATGACGTCGCCATGGAGGGATACGAGCGCGCGGCGATCCGCACCTCCTATTCGCTGTCCTTCCTGAATTTCGGTCAGTCGCTGCTTATCACCTCCGGCCTCGTTATCGTCATGGTCATGGCCGCGATCGGCGTGCAGAACGGCAGCCTGACCGTGGGCGATTTCGTCATGGTAAACGCCTACATGATCCAGATCACCATGCCGCTGAATTTCCTCGGCACCGTCTACCGCGAGATCCGGCAGGCGCTGGTGGACATGGGCGAGATGTTTGGCCTGCTGGATCAGGCGCCGGATGTGACGGACAAGTCGGATGCCGCCCCGCTGGATGTGAATGGCGGCAAGATCGAGCTGCGCGACGTGCATTTCGGCTATGACCCCGAGCGCGAGATCCTCAAGGGCATCACCCTGACCGCCGAGCCGGGCCAGACAGTCGCCATCGTCGGACCCACCGGCTCGGGCAAATCCACCATCGGGCGGCTGCTCTTTCGCTTCTACGATGTCAGCGCGGGCGCGCTCTGCATCGATGGGCAGGATATTCGCGGCGTGACCCAGCAGAGCCTCCATGACGCCATTGGCGTGGTGCCGCAGGACACGGTCCTTTTCAACGATACCATCGGCTACAACATCGCCTATGGGCGCGGCGGCGCCACGCAGGACGAGGTGATTGCAGCGGCCAAGGCGGCGTCGATCCATGATTTCATCTCCTCGCTGCCCGATGGCTATGACACCACCGTGGGCGAGCGGGGGCTGAAACTGTCGGGCGGGGAAAAGCAGCGCGTCGGCATTGCACGCACGCTGCTCAAGGATCCGCCCATCCTGCTGCTGGATGAGGCGACCAGCGCGCTGGATACGGCGACCGAACGCGACATTCAGGGCGCGCTGGCCCGCGCAGGGCAGGGGCGCACCGTTCTGATCATCGCGCACCGTCTCAGCACAGTAGCGGATGCCGACCGGATCGTCGTGCTGGACGATGGCCGCATTGTCGAGCAGGGCAGCCATTCGGACCTTTTGGCTCGGGACGGGCGCTATGCTGGCCTGTGGCAGCGTCAGCAATCGGACGAGGCCGCCTGATGCCCCAAAAGGGCTACCCGCATACGCCGGACGGGCGCTATTTCGTCTCGCGCGGGCGGCTCTGGCGCTGCACCGATCCGTCCCTTGGCGACAGCGAGCGGCGCGCCGCCGTCAAGGCGCTGATGAAGGCGCGCCGGGCCGTGCAGACGGCCGGAGCCGATTCCGCCGCCGAGGCGCAGGCGCACGCGGGCGTGGATGCGGCCAAGCGTGCTTTGGGCGAGCGGGGACCCGTCTGGTGGAGCGATGGCGCACCGGATGAGGGCGGGTTTCACCCCAAAAATTCCAGCTACGCAGCTTGGTGGAACGCGCTGAGCGAAGAGGACCGCCAGAGCGGAAGCTAGGCTATGACTTGCAGCTCCACAGGACGCTATTCAGCCGCGCGCAGCGGCTTCTCGGGATGGGGGGCGTCCCCTTCGGCAACGCCGTCGGCGTGGTCCTCGCGCACGGTGATGATACGCTTTAGATCGTCAAGACTGAGGTCGCTCGCCGCGGTCTCCATATAGCTGTCATCGGACGCATCATTCGGTGTCTCATCGGCGCCGCCATCCTCCCAGATGATTTCGGGAGCGCGAACACGGCGCGCCGCGCGTTGCAGCGACCAGTCTTGCGCCGCGCGGCTGGCCCGGCCCATGGACATTGCGGCGAGCGCGCGCGCCAGCCAGCCCGCATAGGTGCCCAGCCAGACCCGCAATGCCAGCATGGAGGGGGTGAAGATCAGCGTCAGCACGGTGGCGATGCCAAGGCCAAAGACCACCGCCGTCGCCAACTGCTTCCACCATAGCGCGGTGGGGCTGTCAAAGCTGTAGCCGCCATTCGCAAAATCGAGGCTGAGGCCGAACATCATCGGCGCGAGGCCCGCCATCGTGGTGATCGTCGTCAGAAGAACCGGCCTGATCCGTGCCTCTGCCGTGCGCGTGATCGCCTCAATCCGGGGCATATAACGGCTAAACTCCTGATAGGTATCAATGAGAACGATGTTGTTGTTCACCACGATCCCCGCCAGCGCGACAATGCCCGTGCCGGTCATGATGATCGAGAAGGTCTGCCCCATGACCAGCATCCCGATCAGAACGCCGGTGGTGCTGAGCACCACCGCCAGAAGGACCAGAACCGCGTTATAGACGCTGTTGAACTGCGCCAAGAGGATGATGAACATGAGGCCAAGCGCCCCCGCGAAGGCCTTCATCAGGAAGGCGCCGGATTCCTCCTGATCCTCCTGATCTCCGGTCCATTCATAGCTGACCGAGGCGGGCAGGGCGCCCGACTCCAGCCAGTCTGTCAGACCCTCGATCCGTTCGTTCGCGGTGATCGGCACGGTGCGGCCATCACCGCCGGCGGGGGACGTCGTGAGGCCCGTGGCAACCCCTGCCTTGACGTCGAAATAGCGCGTCTGGTCGATCCGGTCGATCTGGGCCAGCTTGGGCACCGGCTGACGGGTGATGAAGTTGGACAGCGGCACCAGACCCTCATTCGTGCGGACCTTGAGCGTATCGAGCGTGCTGAGCACGCGGTCGGCCTCGGGCAGGCGCACGCGGATGTCGATCTCCTCGTCCGAGGAGGGCACGCGCATCTCGCCCAGCATCAGGCCGCGCGTGACCAGCTGCACCATCGCGCCCACGGTCGCCACATCCGCGCCATACCGGCCCGCCTTCTCGACATCCACGTCGATTTGCCAATCAATGCCGGGTAGGGGCAGCGTATCCTCGATCAGCGTGAGCCCGCGTGTCGCCTCGAATTTCTCGCGCGCGAGGCGCGTAGCGGCCTGCAGATCCTGCCAGTTGTCGCCCTTGAGGCGCAGATGCACCGGCTTGGCCGATGCCGGGCCGCCCGTCTGGCCGAGGATCTCGGTCTTGATTCCGGGGATGCGGGCCAGCTTGGCGGTCAGCTCCTCGATGACCTTGTCGCCGTCCACCGCCGGATCGCTGTTCTCGCGGTCCCACAGGCCCCAGAGCCAGGGCTGCGTGATTGTACCGCGCTCGTCCCACGGTGTCGTCTCGAACTGGACCTGTCCGATCGTGTCCAAGGGCGGCTGCGCGCCGCCGGTATTGTTGTTCAGCCCGCCATCCCCGGCAAAGGCAAAGGCCGAGGCCACGCCCGTCTGCGCCAGCACGATATCCTCGACCTGGCCGACGAGAGCGTCTTTCTGCTCGATCGAGAGGTTGCCGCGCGCGCGGACATAGACGATGGCCTGCTCGGGCTCGGATTCCACAAAGAATTCGGTGCCGTTGTTGTTCTGAATGTAGAAGATCAGCGTGGTGCCGACGATGACGAAGATGGTGCCGAAGGCGACCAGTGGCATCACCGGATTGGCAACGATGGCATGGATCACCCAGCCGAACGGGCTGCGCCGATGGCCCGAGCGCACGGCGCGCGGTGCCCGGCGGAATGCGCGGGGGGTCATGCTGCGTCCCAGCCACCGTGCACCATTCGCGATGCGCCGCCACAGCGCCATGAGGCCCAGAAGGATGGCCGTCACCCCGGCCACGCCCATTGCCGCCAGAACGCCGGTGGCGAGTGCCACAAGGAACGCCCCGGCCAGTGTCGGCACGACCGAGCCGAGGATCGCGTTCATGTCAAGCGCGCCGAACATTCCCCGGATCAGGCCCAGCAGGGGGGGTATGCCGGCCCCCGCCGCACCCACCGCCAGCGCCGCCAGCGGAAAGAGCGCCGCATGCCAAACCCACCAGCCGGTTGCGATCTGATCAAGGCGCGCGGCGACCCAGTTCTCCAGCCGGCCAGTGACGCCGCCCAGCACCGGCAGATAGACCAACGCGACGAGCAGCGAGGCCGAGAGCACGAAGATCAGCGTGACGGGCAGCATTCCCATGAACTGCCCCGGCACGCCCGGCCAGAAGAGCATGGGCAGGAACGCGCAGAGCGTGGTCGCGGTCGAGCTGACGACAGGCCAGAACATCCGTTTCGCCGCCTCGACATAGGCCGTCATCGGCCCCGAGCCTTCGTCGATCCGGCGGTCGGCATATTCGACGACGACGATGGCACCGTCCACCAGCATCCCGACGGCCAGAATGAGACCAAACATGACAATGTTCGAAATTGTAATGCCCATGACTGCCATCAGTGCAAAACAGAGCAGAAATGATGTGGGAATGGCAAACCCGACCAAGAGCGCCGGGCGGATGCCAAGGATCGCCAGCATCACGATCATCACCAGCGCGATGGCGGTCAGCACTGATCCTTCCAGTTGGCTGACCATCGAGGCCACGGTGCGCGACTGATCGTTCGAGGTGCCCACCTCGACGGCGGCCTTCAGCCCCTCAGGCCAGCCGCTGCGCGCCTCGGCCACGGTATCGCGGACCAGCTCGGCGGTGTCGATGATGTTGAAGCCCTTGCGCTTGACCACCTGCAGCGCGACGGTGTTCTGCGCGTTGAACCGGGCGGTGCCAAGGCGATCCTCGAAGGTCAGGTTGATCCGCGCGACATCACCCAGCGTCACGACACGGTTACCGTTCACTTTGACCGGCAGGGCGTAGATATCGCGCGTGTCGTCGAAAGAGGACGGGATCTTGACCGAGAACGAGCCGCCCTCGCTGCGCACTTCACCCGCCGCGATCAGCAGGTTGTTATTGCTGACCGCGTTCAGCAGATCGCCCGCCGTCACATCGTAGGATTCAAGGCGCAGCGGGTCGATCAGCACCTCGACCAGCTCGTCACGCTTGCCCGCGATGCCGGCCTCGAGGATCGGCTCAAGCGATTCCAGCCTGTCCTGCAGATCATCGGCCACCTGCGCCATCGTGCGTTCGGGCACGTCGCCGGTGAGGTTGACGATGATGATGGGAAATTCGCTGAAATTGATCTCGTTCAGGGAATATTTCTCGGCCCCGTCTGGGAATTTGGCCTCGGCCGCGCTCATCGCGTCGCGCACATCGGCCATGATGGCGGATTTGTCCCAGCCGAATTCGAATTCCAGCGCGACACCGGCATAGTTCTCGGCCGCGGTGCCGCTCATGTCCTTCAGCCCGTCCAGATCGCTCAGCTCGGTCTCCATGACCTTGACCAGCAGCTTTTCGCTATCCTCGGCGGAAATGCCGGGGAAGGGGACCGAGACGAACAGCGCGGGGATCTCGATATCCGGCTCGCCCTCCTTGGGCAGGGTGGTATAGGCAAGGCCGCCCGCCAGCAGGCTGAGCGCGATGAAGGCAAGGACCATCCGCGCGCGCTGCGCGGCCCAGTCCACGATGCCGGTCACTGGATCGCCTCCGACTGCGCGCCTTCCGCGGCGGCGGCAGATTGATAGCTGGCCTCGACCGGCACGCCCTCGATCACGTATTCCTGCCCGATCACGATGATGTCCATCGCCTCCGGCAGGCCCGAGACCCAGATGCCATCCGGCGTGTCGCGCATCAGCGTGACAGGCGCGAAACCGGCCTCGCCCCCGGCCACGGTCCGCACGCCCAGAACGCCCGCATCGTTCAGCGTCAGCGCCGATTGCGGCAGCAGATGCGCCTCGGTCCCGTCCGAGGTGATGGCGATCTCGGCCGTCTGGCCGTCGCGCAGGGTCAGGTCCGGGTTGGGCACGGTGATCTCAACGCGGAAGGTGCGCGTTTCGGGATCGGCCGAGCGCGACAGGAAGGTCACCTTGCCGCCCACCTCGCGCCCCGAGACAAGCCGCGCGCCCGCGTCGGCGCCGATCTCGATCCGGTCCACCTCGGTTTCGGGCACAAAGCCGGTCAGCTTGATCGGGTCCAGCTGAATGACCGTCGCACAGAGCGATCCGGGCTGTAGCAGGCTGCCCAGCTCGGCGGTGTCCGACTCCAGCAGGCCCGCGAAGGGCGCCGCGATTTCAAGGCGGGCCAGTTCCTGGCGGGCGGCGGCAACGGTGGCATCGGCGGCCTGAATTCCGGTGCGGGCCGCATCCAGCCCGGATTTCGCCGCCTGAACGCTGGCCTTGCCCGAACTGAGCGCGGCACGCGTGCTGGCCACGCGGGTATCGGATGCAAATCCGCTCTCGCTCAGCCGCGACGCGGCGGTATCGTTGATCTCGGCCTCGGCCAGCAGCGCTTCGGCCTCGGCCAGCCTTGCCTCGGCCTCGGGGATGCGGGTCTCGGCCTCGGCGCGGCGGGCTTCGGCTTCGGCCAGCGCGGCATCGCGCGTGCCGGGGTCAAGCTGGCACAACAGTTGCCCCGCCTCGACGAAGGCCCCCTTGCGCAGCGGCTCGGACAGGATGCGCCCTGAGGTTTCGGCGCGCACATCGACCTGCCTTTGCGCTTCTGTCTGGCCGCGCAGAATGACGGCGCTGTCGATGGTCTGCGCGCGGCTGTGGATGGCGACGACGCTGACGGGGCTCGGCTCGGCCTCTTCCGGGGCGGGGGCCGTCTCGGCGCTCTGCGCGCCGTCCTCTTGCGGGGCAAGCGTTGTCATCAGCCAGTCGCGCTCGAACACGAAGGCATATATCATCAGGGCCGCGACAATTGCGGCAAGGATCGAAAACAGTCGCATGCCAGTCCTCTCAGGCGCTCACGGCGCTATTAGCGCATAAATCACCCCGCGTCATGGTCCTGTTTGCGCTGCGGTCGGAGGCAGAGTTGCAAAATCATACGCTGAACTCGCAGGTTCAGATGTCTTTTCTGTGCAGGCCGGGCGGATTTCAGCGCGCCCTTGCGGCCCTGGAGCTGGTTTGCAGCGGGCGCGGCGGCCCTTGGCACGCGCCCAATGAACGGCTAAGAGGGGGAAAACCGCAGTAAGGCAAGGCAGGCGCCCCTCCCGTGAGCAATAATGACAGTTTCATCGAAGAGGTGAGCGAGGAGGTCCGCCGTGACCGTCTCTTTGCCCTCATGCGCCGCTATGGCTGGATCGCGATTCTGGCCATCCTGATCCTGGTGGGCGGTGCGGCCTATAACGAATGGCGCAAGGCGCAGGCGCGTGCCGAAGCCGAGGCGCTGGGCGATGCGATGCTGACCGCGCTCGAGACCGAGGACCGCAGCGCGCGGGCGGATGCCCTGAGCGCGGTAGAGCCTGCCGGGCCGGGCAGTGCCGCAATCCTCCAGATGATGGCCGCCGCCGAGGCGTTGCAGGACGATCCGAAAGGCGCGTCCGAGCGCCTGATGAGCATTGCGCAGATGACGGATATCGCGCCGGTCTATCGCCAGATCGCCACGCTGAAGGCGGTGATGATCCCGGAAAACGGCATGGATGTGGAGGCGCGCCGCGCCCGGCTGGAAGAATTGGCGCTGGGCGGCGGCGTGATCCGCCTCTTGGCCGAAGAACAACTGGCTTATCTCGAGATCGAGGCGGGCAATGAGTCGGTGGCGATCGAGCGGCTCAATGCCATCTCGGCGGATGCCGAGGCGACGCCGGGCTTGCGCCGCCGGGCGACACAAGTGATTGTTGCGCTGGGCGGCGAGCCGATGGTGCCGGGCGGCAGCGAGACCAGCGCGCCCGCCGAGGCGGCAGGCGATGCGGTGAATACAGACGCCAGCGAGTGAGCGGCGCAGAGGCTTTGCCGCCCGGCACGCAGCAGGGCGGCAAGGCTGGGACAGTAAAACGGGGACGACCAGACATGCACGCGGTGATACGGAAATCAAAGCCCCTCGGCTGGCTGAGCATCTTGGTCTTTCTGGCCGCCTGCTCGGAGCCGGAGACGATCCTGCCCGGCAAGCGTGAGGGCCTGCGCGAAGTGCTGAAAACCGATCAGGCCGAGGCCGCGGCGACCGAAGTCGTCGGCGCTTCGGGCCCCAATGTAGCCGCGCCCGCGCGCCTGCCCAGCCAGCGCGCCAATGCCGAGTGGGTGCAGCGCATCGGCTCGCCGGGCACGCGTACGGCGCATCCTGCGCTCTCGGCTTCGCCCCGCCTGATCTGGTCCGCGCCGATCGGCGCAGGCGATGGCCAGCGCCGCCGCATCACCGCCGATCCCGTGGTCGCGGGCGGGCGCATCTTTGCGATGGACGCCTCTGCAACCGTCAGCGCAACCGCGCCCAATGGCGCGACGCTCTGGACCTCCAGCCTCGTGCCCGCCACCGATTCGCCCACCGATGGCAGCGGCGGCGGCCTTGCCTATGGCGACGGCAAGCTCTTCGCCTCCTCCGGGTTTGGCCGCCTCTCCGCGCTCGACCCTGCGACCGGCGCTGTCCTGTGGAAGCAGGAGCTGATGGAATCGGCCACCGCCAACCCGACCGTCATGGGCAAGCTGGTCTATGTCGTCGCGGGTGACGGCACCGCCTGGGCGCTGGACACCGATACGGGCCGCATCGAGTGGCAACTGACTGCCGCGCCCAATATCAACAATATCCTCGGCGGCCCTGCGCCTGCCGTGTCCGACAAATATGCCGTCTTTGCTTTCGGTTCGGGCGAGGTGCAGGGCGCGTTCCGCAAGGGCGGTCTGCGCCTTTGGGACGCGGCCATTGCGGGCCAGCGCGACGGCCTTGCCCAAAGCCGCGTGACCGACATCACCGGCGATCCGGTGATCTATGGAGACCGCGTCTATGTGGGCAACCAGTCAGGCCGCATGGCGGCGCTGCGCCTTGCCAATGGCGGGCGCATCTGGACCGCCAACGAAGGCCCGATGAGCCCGGTCTGGCCCACCGACGACTCGGTTTATCTGGTTTCTGACAAGAACGAGCTGGTGCGCCTGCGTGCCGAGGATGGCAGCCGCGTCTGGGGCACGAAACTGCCCCTTTTCGTCAAGTCGAAGCCCAAGCGTCAGGCCGAGGTCTTCGCCCATTACGGGCCTGTTCTGGCGGGTGGCCAACTGGTTGTCGCCTCGAATGACGGGTATCTGCGGTTCTTCGATCCTGTCACCGGCGGCTTGCGCGGCAGCGTTGCCGTGCCAGGCGGGTCAACGACGAACCCGGTCGTTGCGGGCGGTGTTCTCTACGTGGTCGGCACGAACGGGCAACTGCACGCTTTCCGCTGACGCCGTATTGCACTATGAGGGCGGCTTGATCCGTCTCGGAGCCGATACATGACTTTCAGCCTCGCTATCGTGGGGCGCCCCAATGTGGGCAAATCCACGCTGTTCAACCGCCTTGTGGGCAAGCGTCTGGCGCTGGTCGATGACCAGCCCGGCGTCACGCGCGATCTGCGCGAAGGCGCCGCGCGTCTGGGCGATCTGCGCTTTACCGTGATCGACACCGCCGGATTGGAGGAGGCGACGGACGAATCGCTCCAAGGCCGGATGCGCAAGCTGACCGAGCGCGCGGTGGACATGGCCGATGTGTGCCTCTTCATGATCGACGCGCGCACCGGGGTCACGCCCACGGACGAGGTTTTTGCCGATATCCTGCGCAAGCGGTCCAAGCATGTGATCTTGGCCGCCAACAAGGCCGAGGGCTCGGCCGCCGATGGCGGCGTGATCGAGGCCTATGGTCTGGGTCTGGGCGAGCCCATTCGCCTCTCGGCCGAGCATGGCGAGGGTCTCAATGACCTTTATTCGGTGCTGATGCCGCTGGCCGATGGTTTTGCCGAGCGCGCCGAGGCTGACGCGCCTGAGGTGGACGTGGCCGTGGATGAGGAGGGCGATGTCGACGCGCCCCGCGTCCCAACCGCGAAAAAACCGCTTCAGATCGCCGTTGTCGGTCGCCCCAATGCGGGAAAATCAACGCTGATCAACAAGATCCTTGGCGAAGAGCGCCTGCTGACCGGCCCCGAGGCCGGGATCACGCGCGATGCCATCTCGCTTCAGATCGAGTGGGACGGCCTGCATACCCGGATCTTCGACACGGCGGGCATGCGCAAGAAGGCGCGCGTGCAGGAAAAGCTGGAGAAGCTGAGTGTTGGCGACGGCCTCAGGGCAGTGAAATTCG
The DNA here is from genome assembly GCF_043355935.2 of Roseovarius roseus. Taxonomy (NCBI): domain Bacteria; kingdom Pseudomonadati; phylum Pseudomonadota; class Alphaproteobacteria; order Rhodobacterales; family Roseobacteraceae; genus Roseovarius; species Roseovarius roseus. The sequence goes on from NZ_JBHFPE020000014.1 coordinate 43,037, forward strand.
CCGAGGTGGTGATCGTCCTGCTGGACGCCGCCATCCCGTTCGAGCAGCAGGATCTGCGCATCGCGGACCTGGCCGAGCGCGAGGGCCGTGCCGTGGTCGTCGCGGTCAACAAATGGGACGTCGAGCCGGAAAAGCAGCAGAAGCTGCGCGATCTGCGCGAGAGCTTCGTGCGCCTTTTGCCGCAATTGCGCGGGGCGCCGATGGTCACCGTATCGGCCAAGACGGGCAAGGGGCTGGACCGGCTGCGCGCTGCCGTCGAGAAGGCGCATGACGTCTGGAACCGCCGCGTCAGCACCGCGCAACTGAACCGCTGGCTGACCGGCATGCTGGAGCAGCATCCGCCCCCCGCGCCAGGCGGCAAGCGGATCAAGCTTCGCTACATGACGCAGGCCAAAACACGGCCCCCCGGCTTTGTCGTGATGTGCAGCCACCCCGACAAGTTGCCCGAAAGCTATACGCGCTATCTGGTCAACGGCTTGCGAGTGGATTTCGACATGCCGGGCACGCCCATCCGCCTGCATATGCGCAGCCAGAATGACAAGAACCCCTACAAGGCCAAGAAGAAGGCCGGGCCGTCAGCGCTGCGCAAGCATATGGGCAAGCCGGGCAAGTAATGCGCCCGGCGGCCCTCAAGACCGGCTGATATTGGTGCCGCCGAGCGCGATCAGCCCTGCCGCGCCAACAGCCGCCAGCACCAGAACCGTCATCGAGCCATCCTGGGCGTTTTGCACGCAAACGCCGATCAGCGCCCAGATGACGCCAGCCATATAGCCGAACGCATCAGGCCTCTGGCGTGCAATCAGAACGGCCAGAGCCAGTGCGATCAGCAGCGCAAGGATCGCCGCCAGCACCTGATTCATTCCGCCATAGCCCGCCGCCATGAGGCCCAGCGACACGCAGGAGGCCGCCGTCAGCCACCCGGCATAAAGCGCGACGGGCGCGCGGCCCAGCCACGCATCGCTGCCTGTGCCCGAGGGCGCGCGCAGCACCGCCCAGACGGCGAAAACCCACATCACCCAGATCAGGATGGTGGCCCAGATCGAACTGGTCACCGCGATCGGCAGCCACGTGATGCCCACCGCCAGCGTCACCAGCAACGGCACGCGCATCGCGGCCCAGCCTGCATCATCCCGCCGTTGCCAGAGGCCATAGGCGGCCCCGGCGATCAGCCACACATAGATCAGCCCCCAGATGCCAAAGGCATAGCCCGCAGGCTGCACTGGCGGGTCGACCTGTGGAATGGGGAACTGATCGGCGTCGAAGCCGCCGAAACCGGGCGCCAGAAGCGGCGACAGCGCAAAGCCGATGGCGGCAAGAAGGACGAGGATGGGCATGACCATGGGGAAAACCTGACTTGCTAGAAGGCGTTAGGAAAAGAACCGCGGGCGGCGCGCTGCGGTTCCCTGACCATATCTCACGTCAGATGGCCATCCGCGCTGAGCCGCGTCTTTCCGCCCAGATAGGGGTGCAGCACCTCGGGCAAGCGCACTGCGCCATCGGCCTGCTGGCCGTTCTCCAGAACCGCGATCAGGCAGCGCCCCACGGCGAGGCCCGAGCCATTCAGCGTATGCACGAATTGCGGCTTGCCGCCATCCGCGGGCTTGAACCGCGCATTCATCCGCCGCGCCTGGAAGTCGCCGCAGACCGACACGGACGATATCTCTCTGTAGGTGTCCTGACCGGGCAGCCAGACCTCGATGTCATGGGTGCGGCGCGCGCCGAAACCCATGTCGCCGGTGCAAAGCACGATGGTGCGGTAGGGCAGGCCCAGCTTTTCCAGGATACCCTCGGCGCAGCCGGTCATGCGGTCCAGCTCTTCGCGGCTGTCATCTGGATGGGTGATGCTGACCATCTCGACCTTCTCGAACTGGTGCTGGCGCAGCATGCCCGATGTGTCGCGCCCCGCGCTGCCGGCCTCGGAGCGGAAACACTGCGTATGCGCAACCATGCGGCGGGGCAGGGTGCCTTGGTCCACGACCTCGTCATTGACGAGGTTGGTCAGCGTCACCTCGGCGGTCGGCACCAGCCACCAGCCATCGGTGGTCTTGTAGCTATCCTCGCCGAATTTCGGGAGTTGCCCGGTGCCATACATCATTTCCTCGCGCACCAGCACGGGTGTCCATGTCTCGCTCAGGCCATTCTCATCCACATGGGTGTCCAGCATGAACTGCGCCAGCGCCCGGTGGATGCGCGCGACCGCGCCCGACAGCACGACAAAACGCGTGCCCGACAGCTTGGCGCCCGCCTCGAAATCCATGCCGGGGATGACACCGGCCAGCTGGTAATGCTCTTTCGGGGTGAAATCATAGGTCGCGGGCGTGCCCCAGCGGCGAAGCTCGACATTGTCCGCCTCGTCGGCGCCATCGGGTACGTCCTCGAAGGGCAGGTTGGGCAGCTCCATCAGCATGTCGGTCAGCTGCGCGTCCAGCGCCTTGGCCTCGGCCTGCATCTGGGCCACCTCGGCCTTCTTCTCGCCGACCAGCGCGCGCAGGCGCTCGAACTCGGCCTCGTCGCCCTTGGCTTTGGCGGCGCCCACTTCCTTGGAGGCCTTGTTCTGCTCGGATTGTGCGCCCTCGGCGGCGGCAATCTTGGCGCGGCGCGCCTCATCGAGGGCCAGGATATCGGCCGAGGCAGCAGCCCCTCCGCGCCGGGTCAGGGCCGCGTCGAAGGCGGCGGGATTGTCGCGGATCGCACGGATATCATGCATGGGTGGGTCTCCTCAGGCGGATGAATCGGGATTTACGTGCGTTATGCACCAGTTTACGCGCCGCGCGCCAGCCCGCGCTCGGACCACAGGAAGATCGCCAGCGCCAGCACGCCGACCGTGCCAAATCCGCCCAGAAGCGGAAAGACCGTGCCGTTGAACTGGTGGCCGATCACGTAGGAGATGGGCAGCGCGATGAAATTCGACACCGACCCGATCAGCGCAGCGCCAAGGCCCGCCATATGGCCCAGGGGCTCCATCGCGATGGCGTTGAAATTGCCAAAGAGGATGCCGACGCAGAAGAAAGACGCGATCAACCAGCCGATGAAGAGCGGCAGGGGCGGCGCGCCGCCCCAGAGCGTGGCCGGAATGGCAAAGATGAGCGCCAGTGCGATCAACCCCGTCAGTGCGCAGCGCGTGAGGAACCGCATCCCCAGCCGCATCACCAGCATCGAGTTGATCACGGCGGCCCCGCCGATCGACAGCGCCGTCATCCCGAAATAGAGCGGAAAGAGCACGCCTGCCTCATAGACCACCTCGTAGACTTGCTGCGCGGTGCTGAGATAGGCGAGGAACGCGCCGAAAATCATTCCCAGCGCCAGCGTGTTCCCGATGGCGGTGCGATTGCGCGTGATCTCTTTCAGCCCGTGCCAGATCGCGCGCGCCGAGAAGGGGCGCCGCTCGTGGCGGGGCAGCGTCTCGGGTTGGCGCAGGGCAAACCAGCCGCCGGCCGCCAGCGCCAGCGCGATCAGCACGAGGAAGGTGGCGCGCCAGCCGCTGAGATAGATCACGATCTGCCCCAGCGCGGGGGCGATGGTGGGGACAAGGATAAACACGGCCATCACGAAGGACATGATGCGCGCCATGCTGCGCCCGCCATACCCGTCGCGCACCAGCGCCAGCGTTACGATCCGGGGGCTGGCGGCGCCAAGGCCCTGAAGCACGCGGCCGGTAATCATCATCTCCCAGCTGGTGGCGACCAGCGACAGGATGCAGCCGATGATGAAGATGGCATAGCCCAGGTAGATGATCGGCTTGCGCCCGAAACTGTCCGATAGCGGACCGGCCAGCGCCTGCCCCACTGCAAAGCCAAGGAAGAGCGACGAGACGATCAGTTGCACGTCATTGGCGGCATCCACGCCCAGATTATGCCCGATCGTGGCCAGCCCTGGCAGCATCATGTCGGTCGCCAGTGCGACGATCGAAATCATCATCGCAAGCAGGATGACGAATTCGGGCAGGTGCAACGGTGTGGTCGGGGTGCGCATGGAGGGGCCTTTCCGGGGGTGTGGTGCGAGTCCCGCTCCGGGCAGGCCGTGGGGCCGGGTTACGCCCCAGCGCGTCTCAGGTCCAGCGCAATTCGGCGGGCCGGATCTCGAACGCGAGGTGATGCGCGCCCCCTTCAAGGCCCTTTGCCGTGTGATTGGTCAGGGTGCGCCAATAGGGCTGCACGGTCACCGCATCGGCGCGCACCAGCGCCTCGAGACGGGCCATGATCGCGCGGCGCGCCTCGATGTCGAGCGTCGCCAGCGCCTCGTCCAGCAGGGCGTCGAATTCGGGATTGGACCAGCCGAACTCGTTCCACGGCTCGCCCGAGCGATAGGCCAGCGCATAGGTCTGCACCGCCAGCGGCCGGTGTCCCCAGTCGGTCGTGCTGAAGGGAAAATTCGCCCATCCGGCCCAGTAAACCGGTCCCGGCAGGATCATGCGGCGCACCTTGATGCCCGCATCCTGCAGCAGCGCCTCGGCGGCATCCGCGGTGTTGCGCCGCCAGCTGTCGTCGATCGAGATCAGCTCGTGCACGAAATCCTGCATCCCGGCCTGGATCATCATCTGCCGCGCGCCCGCCGGATCATAGAGCGGCGCGGGCATCGGCGCATAGGCGGGATGAAGGGGCGAGACGTGGTGGTTCTCGGCCACCTCGCCGCGATCCGCATGGCCCAGCTCCAGCAGGACGGCGTTGTCCATCGCCAGTTGCAACGCGCGGCGCACGCGCAGGTCGGCGTAGGGGCGAGCCCCGTCCACCTCGGCCTGCTGATTGGCGCGGATGACAACGGTGGCGGCGGTGCGGATGTCATGGGTGCGCCATGTGTCGAGCGCAGCGAAGGCATCGACATATATGCCCTCGATCGAATGGGTCATGTCAATCAGGCCCGCCTCGGCGGCGGCGAAGGCGGCCAGCGGATCGGTGCCGGTATCGACGAATTCGATCCGCTCCATCCAAGCGCCGTTCCCGGCGTTCCACCAGTCATGCGCGTCGTTGCGCACCAGCACCGCGCGCTGGCCCGGCACCATCATCTCGGGCAGGTAAGGCCCTGTGCCGACCGGGTTTTCCAGCATCGTCTCGGCGTCGAAGTCCTCGGGCACGATGGCGGCGGGGTAGTCGGCCATGCCCGCGATCAGCGAGATATCCGGGCGCGGCAGGGTCAGCTCGACCGTGTGGCTGTCCGTCTGGGTGATGGCGCCGTCAATGGCGCGGCCCGTGTCGGGGTCGATCAGAACGTCAAAGCGGCCCGCCATGGAATTGCCCTTGGCGCCCCGCTCGCACCAGCGGGCGATATTGCGCGCGACATCGGCGGCGGTAAAGGGCGTGCCGTCGTTCCAGGTGACGCCCCGCCGCACGTTCAGGGTATAATGCGCGGCGTCATCCGAGATGCTCCAATCCTCCAGCAGCCGGGGCAGGAAAGTGCCGTCATTTTCATAGCTGACAAGATATTCCAGCCAGCCGCGCGTGAAATTTGCCGCCTGATACCAGTCGAACATGCGCGGGTCCGCCACATCGCGCACCAGCATCTGGATGCGTACCGTGGCGCGCGTGTCCTCGGGGCTGCGCCCTTCCGTGCGCTCCACGCCCTCCTGCGCGGCGGCGGGCGCGGGCAGGCCCAAGAGGCCATAGGCTGTCGTTGCGCTGGCGCCGAAGGCGCTGGCAAGGGCCAGGAACTCGCGCCGGTCCGCCCGGTCCAGCACGCCGCCATCTTCGCGCGCCCCCCGCCGCAGTCTGGCGGCCTGATGGCGCAGCCACTCGGGCAGCGGGCGGTCTGGGCGGGTGCGTCTCATCAGGGCGTCTCCGGCGGTGGGGCCGGGATTCGCAGCGCTCCGGCGTTCTTATTTGTTCCCCAATGCCGGCCAAAGTGCAATCGCCGGTCAGGTCGCGCTGCCTTCGGGCGGATTGGGTAGGGTGGGCGCGCTGAAGGGCGCGTCGCCCAATCCCTCGGCCCGCGCCGCGCGCCGGACGGCGGGGCGCGCCTCGAGTTTGCGGCAGATCCCCATCAGTTTGGGCAGGCCATCTAGGGTGAACCACGCCGTATCCCCAATTGGGTAGAGCGCGCACCAGCGCAAGAGTGGCGCAAGGTAGAGGTCGATCATCGAAGGGGCGTCGCCGCCAAAGAATGGCCCTGCTGCCGCGCGCTCCATCTGCGCCAGATGCTCCAATATCTGACCGCGCATGTGGCGGCGCAGCGCCTCTTCGGCGCCGGGGCAGTATTTTTCCGGATAGAACGTCATCCGCAGCGCCGGGTGCAGGGTGTTGGCCACGAAGATCAGCCATTTCAGGAAATCACCGCGCCCGCGCGCGTCCGGCAAAGGCGCCAACACACCGGGTGAGCGCCCGTCCAGCCAGAGCAGGATCGCCGCCGTCTCGAAGATCGCGCCCTCCGATGTTTCAAGCGCGGGAATCAAGCCATGTGGATTGATCCGGCGGTAGGCCGGGCCCTGCTGCGCGCGGGCGGCGCGGTCGACCAGCCTAGTCTCGAAGGGCAGGCCCAGCTCTTCGATTGCGAGGCGCACGATCAGCGAGGCGTTGTCTGGGGCATAATGCAGGATGAGGCTCATGCGAGGCATGTTACTCGCCCCGCGCACGGCGCCAAGAGGCAAGTGCGGGCGCCGCGCCTGATTGCCTCTCGCACGATAAGGCCATAAGGCCTATAACGACGCAGAAACAACGGGGAGTCGCCGCCATGTCCGGACAATTGTCACCTATCGACAAGGCCAAGTTCGTCGCCGCCAAAAAGGCGGTCGATTATGTCGAGGACGGCATGCGCGTGGGTCTCGGCACGGGATCGACCGCTGCATGGATGGTGCGCTGCCTTGGCGAGCTGGTGCGCGAGGACGGTCTGAAAATCCGCGGCGTGCCCACCTCCACCCGCACCGCCGAGCTGGCCCGCGAGGTCGGCATCGAGGTGATCAGCCTTGATGAAGCCAAGTGGCTGGACCTGACCATCGACGGCGCGGACGAGTTCGACAGCGAGTTGAACCTGATCAAGGGCGGTGGAGGTGCTTTGCTGCAGGAAAAGATCGTGGCGACGGCGAGTGACCAGATGATCGTCATCGCCGACGCGGCCAAGGAAGTCGGCCATCTGGGCGCGTTCCCCCTGCCGATCGAGGTGATCCCCTTTGGATGGCAGACCACACGCGCGCTGGTCGAGGAAATGCTGATCTCGGTCGATGTGCTGGGCCGTGACGTCACGCTGCGGATGAACGGCGATCATCCTTACGTCACCGATGAGGGCAACCATATCCTTGATCTGCATCTGGGCCGGATCGGCAACGCGCGGCAGCTGGCCATGGTGCTGAACCAGATCCCCGGCGTCGTCGAAAACGGGCTTTTCGTCGATATCTGCGACGTGGTCGTGATCGGCCATGGCGATGGGCGGGTCGAACTGCGCGACATTAACGAGGGCACGATCGAGCAGGACAGACTTGATTTCATGGAATCCGACAATTTGTTCAAGGACATGATGGAATGACAGGTGCCGCCGAAGAGGTCGAGGTGACGTTCCCCGTGGCGCCCGCGCGGCGCCGGGCCATGCTCTTCAACCTATGCGCCTACACGTTCAGCGCCGCCACGGCGGTATGGCTCTGGCAGAAGGATGGCAGTCTGTTCTGGCTGGCATGGGGCGCGCTCAGCACCGCGCTCCTCGTCTTTACCGCCGTGTCGTTCCTGCGCCGCCGGTGGGTGGCGCGGATGGATAGGAGCGGTGTCCATATCCAAGGCTTCTGGGGCCGGGTACAGACGCTTGCTTGGCCCGAGCTGGTTGCGCATACCATTGATCCGGCCCGGCGCACCGGCGTGATCTTCGCCGCGCCGCTGACCGGCACGCGCGAGCGTTTCGGCATCGTCTCGCTGCGCATGATGGGTGCGCAGGCCGCGCAGGAATTTCACGGCGCGCTGCTGGCGCGCCGGCCGGATATCGAGAACCGGCTGCCGCACTGACGTCCAAAGAAGGAAGCATATATGACATTCGACTACGATCTTTTCGTGATCGGTGGCGGCTCGGGCGGGGTGCGGGCGGCGCGGGTTGCGGCGGGCACCGGCGCCCGCGTGGCATTGGCCGAGGAAAGCCGCTATGGCGGCACCTGCGTCATCCGTGGCTGCGTGCCGAAAAAGCTGATGGTCTTTGCCAGCGAGTTCCCGAGCGAGATGCGCGACGCGCAATCCTACGGCTGGACGGTGCATGCGGGCGGCTTTGACTGGTCCGCATTCCGCGACCATCTGCATCAGGAGCTGGACCGGCTGGAAGGCGTCTATCGCAACCTGCTGAAGAACAGCGGCGTCGAGACCTACGACGCCCGCGCGCGCCTGACTGATGCGCATACCGTCAACCTCTCGACCGGTGAAAGCTATACCGCCAAGCACATCCTGATCGCGACCGGGGGCGCACCCGTGCGCCCCGACATGCCCGGCGCCGAGCATGGCATTGTCAGCGACGACATCTTTGATTTTGACGCCCTGCCGCGCAGTATCCTCGTGGTTGGCGGCGGCTACATCGCCTGCGAATTCGCGTGCATTCTCAACGGTCTTGGCGTGGATGTGACGCAGTATTACCGGGGCGCGCAAATCCTGCGCGGCTTTGACGAAGAGGCGCGCGGGCTGGTGTCGGAGGACATGATCGACAGTGGCATCGACCTGAAACTTGGCACCAATATCCTCAGCATCACGCCCGATGGGGATGGCTATGTCGTCAAGTCCACCCACGGCGACGAAAAGCACTTCGACAAGGTTTTCTTCGCCACCGGCCGCCGCCCCAACAGCGCCGATCTGGGGCTGGAGGATCTGGGCGTGGGGATGGGCCGCAATGGTCAGATCGAGGTGAACGAATATTCGCAAACCGCCGTGCCCTCGGTCTATGCCATTGGCGACGTGACGGACCGGGTCAACCTGACGCCGGTGGCCATTCGCGAAGGCATGGCCTTTGTCGAGACGGTCTTCAACGGCAATCCGACCCCGGTGGATCACGACCTGATCCCGACCGCGATCTTTACCCAGCCCGAGATCGGCACCGTCGGCCTCAGCGAGGAAGCGGCGCGCGATATCGAGCCGGTCGAGGTCTATTGCACCTCCTTCCGCCCGATGAAGACGGCCTTTGTCGGGCGCACCGGCCGCGTGCTGATGAAGCTGGTCGTAAGCCAGGCCACCCGCCGCGTGCTGGGGTGTCACATCGTCGCGCCCGGCGCGGGAGAGATGATCCAGATGGCCGGCATCGCGGTCAAGATGGGTGCGACCAAAGAGGATTTCGACCGTGTTTGCGCGGTTCATCCCACCATGTCGGAGGAATTGGTGACGATGAAGACGCCCGTGCGCACCGGCTGACACTGCGGAACATTGGCGCCTCTTGGGTTGAATTTCGGGGCGCGCTATACAGTTTAACAAGGACCGGGGTGCCAAGGTGCCCGGGTTGCGACATTCAAAGGGATGGATATTCATGGCAGGACAGTCGGGCGGCCCATGGGGCGGCGGCGGTAACTCGGGCAAAGGCTCGGGCGGAAATAATGGCAACGGTCAGAACGGCAGCGGAGAGCGCGGCGGTCGTCGCCCCGGTGGCAGTGGCCAGATGCCCGAGATTGACGAGTTGGTCCGCAAGGGCCAGGACCAGTTGCGCGTGCTGATGGGCGGTCGCGGCGGCGGCGGGGGCACCTCGGGTGGCTCTGGCGGCGGCGAGGGACCGCGCGTGACGCGGGGTATGGTCATCTTGGGCCTGCTGGGCGCCGTTGCGCTGTGGCTGTTCGCCAGTTTCTACACCGTCAAACCCGAAGAACGCGCGGTCGAGCTGTTCCTTGGCGAGTATCATCGCACCACCGGATCGGGCCCGCATCTCGCGCCTTGGCCCTTCATCACCTATGAAAAGGTCGTCGTGACCTCCGAGCGCAGCGAGGACATCGGTGTCGGCGCGCGCGGCGGCGAGGCTGGGCTGATGCTGACCGGCGACGAGAACATCGTCGATATCGATTTCCAGGTCGTCTGGAACATCTCCGATCCGGCCATGCTGCTGTTCAACCTGCGCGATCCGCGCGCCACGATCCGCGCCGTGTCCGAATCCGGCATGCGTGAGATCATCGCGCAGTCGCAGCTGGCGCCGATCCTCAACCGTGACCGCGGCATCATCGCGTCGCGCCTCGAGGAGTTGATCCAGTCGACACTGGACAGCTACGAGAGCGGCATCAACGTCATCCGTATCAACTTTGACAAGGCAGACCCGCCGCAGGAGGTCATCGACGCCTTCCGCGAAGTGCAGGCCGCCGAGCAGCAGCGCGACCGCCTTGAAAAAGAGGCCGACGCCTATGCCGCCCGCATCCTTGCCGAGGCGCGTGGTCAGGCTGCGCAGACGCTGGAAGAGGCCGAAGGCTATCGCGCCCGCGTCGTCAACGAGGCCGAAGGTGAGGCCAGCCGCTTCAGTGCGGTTCTGGGGGAATACACCAAGGCCCCCGAGGTGACGCGCAAGCGCCTTTACCTCGAGGCGATGGAGGAAGTGCTGGGCGACATGGACAAGATCATTCTTGATCAGAACCAGTCCGGCGGCGCATCGGGCGTCGTGCCCTACCTGCCGCTCAATGAGCTGCGCAAGAATTCGGAAGGTCAGTAAACATGGGTAAATCAGCTTATATCCTACCCGCCATCGCGGTTGCCGGTGTCGTCGGCATGCTGTCGGTCTTTATCGTGGACGAGCGTGAAAGCGCTCTTGTGCTGCAATTCTCCAAGATCATCGACGTCAAGGAAGAGCCGGGCATTGGCTTCAAGATTCCGTTCATCCAGCAGGTCGTGCGCTATGATGACCGCATCCTCAGCCGCGATATCGACCCGCTCGAAGTGACGCCGCTGGATGATCGGCGCTTGGTGGTCGACGCTTTCGCGCGCTATCGGATCACTGACGTCCGCCGCTTCCGCGAGGCTGTCGGCGACGGAGGCATCCCTTTTGCCGAAAGCCGTCTGGACTCGATCCTGCGCTCGCGGACACGGGAAGTCCTCGGCTCGGTCAGCTCGAACGACATCCTCAGCACGGACCGTGCAGCGCTGATGCTGCGCATCCGCAACGCGGCCATCGCAGAGGCCAAGGAGCTGGGCATCGAAGTGGTGGACGTGCGGCTCAAGCGCACCGATCTGCCCGCGCAGAACCTTGACGCCACATTCGCCCGGATGCGGGCCGAGCGTGAACGTGAGGCGGCGGACGAGATCGCGCGCGGCAACGAGGCGGCGCAGCGCGTGCGCGCGCAGGCTGACAGGACGCAGGTGGAGCTGGTGTCCGACGCCAACCGCCAGGCCGAGATCACCCGAGGCGAGGCAGACGCGCGCAGCAACGCGATCTTCAACCAGGCGTTCGGCGCGGATGCGGAATTCTTTGAATTCTATCGCTCGCTCGATGCCTATCGTGGGGCGCTGCAGGGCAGCAACTCGTCCATCGTGATGTCGCCCGAGAGCGACTTTTTCACCTACTTCAATTCCGCCGGTGCACAGCTTGTTCCCGAAGGCGGCGCGGCTGCGCCTGCTCCGGCAGAGGGGGACGGCGGTGCCGATACTGGCGCTGATGCGAATGCGGGCAGTGAGACGGGCTCGGCGACCGAAAGCGGTGCTGCCGCCAGTGGCGCCGCGTCTGGCGCATCGACCAGCGGCGTGCTGGATGGCGCGGCGCAGACCGACGGCCAGACGGGCGGCCAGACGGCCACGCAGTAATGCTGGCCACCGGCGCATTGGCGCTGGGCCTCGTGCTGATTGTCGAGGGGCTGGTCTATGCGCTGGCCCCCGGCATGATCGAGCGGATGCTGATAGCGCTGCGCGCCATGCCGCTTGAGGCCCGCCGCGCCGTAGGCCTTGCCGCGATGACGGCGGGGCTGATCCTGGTCTGGCTGGCCAAGGGGCTGGGTGCGTGAGGGGCGTAACACTCGCGTGATGCGCCATTTCACCGTTTGCACCCGGCGCGCCTGTCTCTACACTTGAGGCAAGAGCGAATGAAAAAACGCAATCGAGGAGAACCGGTTTTGAGACATGCAAGCAAAGCAGCGGCGCGCCCGCACCCCGGAGTGGTCAGGGCAGTGGCACTGTCCTGTCTGACGGCGGCGCTGCTCTTCGCTCAGGTGCTGGTCGCGCAGGCCCGCCCCGAAAGCTTTGCCGACCTGGCGCAAAAGGTCAGCCCGGCTGTCGTCAACATTACCACCTCCACGACTGTGGCGCAGGGCACCGGCCCGGCGCCGCTGGTGCCGGATGGCTCGCCCTTCGAGGACTTCTTTCGCCAGTTTCGTGAGCCCGGCGAGGATGGTGCCCCCGCACCGCGCCAGCGCCGCAGTTCGGCCCTCGGCTCGGGCTTTGTCATTTCCGAAGACGGCTATATTGTCACCAACAACCATGTGATCGAGCGCGCCGATGAGATCATCATCGAGTTCTACGAGGGCGGCGAGCTGGAGGCGACCGTCATCGGCACCGACCCCAAGACCGATATCGCGCTGCTGAAGGTCGATGCCGACACTCCGCTGCCTTTCGTCAGCTTCGGCGATAGCGACACCGCGCGCGTGGGCGACTGGGTAATGGCGATGGGCAACCCGCTGGGCCAGGGCTTTTCCGTCAGTGCGGGCATCGTTTCGGCCCGCAACCGCGCGCTCAGCGGCACCTATGACGATTACATCCAGACAGACGCAGCGATCAACCAGGGCAACTCGGGCGGGCCGCTTTTCGACATGGATGGCAAGGTCGTGGGCGTGAACACCGCGATCCTCAGCCCCAATGGCGGCTCGATCGGCATCGGCTTTTCGATGGCCTCCAACGTGGTGACCCGCGTTGTCGACCAGTTGCAGGAGTTCGGTGAGACGCGCCGCGGCTGGCTGGGCGTGCGCATTCAGGACGTGACCGAGGACGTGGCCGAGGCGATGGGCCTCGATATTGCCGCCGGCGCGCTGGTGACCGATGTGCCCGAGGGCCCGGCCGCCGACGCCGGCATGATGGCCGGCGATGTCATCACCTCCTTCGACGGGGTCAAGGTGGCTGACACGCGCGAGCTGGTCCGCCAGGTGGGCGAGACCGATGTGGGCAAGAACGTGCGCGTCGTCGTCTTTCGCGATGGCAAGACCCAGACGCTGAAAGTCACGCTGGGCCGACGCGAAGATGCCGAGGCCGCTTCGGGCCCGGGTATCGAGGGTGGCGATCCCGATGCCACGCCCGAGCCGCAGACCCTGATGGGCCTGACCCTCGCACCGCTGGATGACGACCTGCGGGCGCAGTTGGAACTGCCCGGTGATGCTCAAGGCCTTGTCGTGCAGGATATCGACCAACTGTCGGAGGCATATCAGAAAGGCCTTCGCGCGGGTGATGTCATCACCGAGGCGGGTCAGCAGACCCTCGGCACCATCGCCGATCTGGAAAGCCGGATCGCCGACGCGCGCGAGGCGGGGCGCAAATCCATTCTGCTTCTGGTGCGCTCGAATGGCGAGCCGCGTTTTGTCGCGCTGTCACTGATGGACGAGTAAGGCACGGGGATTCAGCGCCTGAAAGGGCTGCGGAACACCTTGCAAACATGATCGCCCCGCCGGACCTTCCGGCGGGGTTTTTCGTGTCGGCGGGGCGCATTCTGGACCCGCGCCGGATGCCAGGCGTCGCTTTTGGGCCGGAACTCGGCCCGTTTGGTTGCGAAACCCCGTCATGTCTTGTTACCCTCGCCCCTTGATAGCGGTGGCCAAAGGGCTGCCGAGTGTCGCTAGGCCTTGGAGGCCGGGCTGTGCCCCGCGTTCCATGGCAACAAAGAATGAGGGCGTGTGCAGCGCCGACCAATGAAACGGGGATGACGCTGGCACGCCTGCGCGATTTGCGCATGCCTGTGCTGGCCACACCCCCAGAGGGAAAGGACGACACATGGTGGATGAGACAGGGGATCAGGGGATCCCGGCGCCGGAAGGCGAGTCAGACATCATCCAGACCGATTACGAGATCGGTCAGGATAACGTAACGACTTCCATCGGGCCATTCGGCCTCGATTTTCACAATCCCGTCTTTGCGATGGCGGGTATTTCAATCATCGCCTTTGTGTTCTTCGCCCTGGCCCTGCCGGATCAGGCCAATGCGATGTTCACATGGGCCTTCAACTTCGTCACCAAGAGCTTTGACTGGTTCTTCCTCAGCGCGGCGAACATCTTTGTCATCTTCTGCCTTTTCCTGATCGTCAGCCCCTTCGGCTCGATCCGGTTGGGCGGCTCGGACGCGACGCCGGACTATTCCTACATCGGATGGTTCGCGATGCTCTTCGCTGCGGGCATGGGTATTGGCCTCATGTTCTTCGGTGTGTCCGAACCGATGAGCCACTTTGCCAGCTCGCTGGGCGGCACAACGGTCGAGGATGGGCTGCGCACCGACTGGGCGCCTCTGGCCGCAGCATCGGGCGACGATGCGGCAGCAACCCGGCTTGGCATGGCGGCGACGATCTTTCACTGGGGTCTGCACCCTTGGGCGATCTACGCGGTCGTGGCACTGGCACTGGCGCTGTTCAGCTATAACAAGGGCCTGCCGCTGACGTTGCGCTCGGCTTTCTACCCGATCTTCGGCGAGCGTGTGTGGGGCTGGACCGGCCATATCATCGACACGCTGGCCGTCTTTGCCACGCTTTTCGGCCTCGCCACCTCGCTGGGCTTCGGCGCCGAGCAGGCGGCCTCGGGCCTGACATTCCTCTATGGATCGGGCGACGCGGCAGAGGGCACGCGCAGCTTTCTCGGGATCACCTATGGCAACACCGAGGAGAGCGGCGTTGCGGATTCCAGCACCCTCCTGGTGTTGCTGATCACCGGCATCACCGCCATTGCGCTCATTTCGGTCGTGCGCGGCCTCGATGGCGGGGTCAAAGTGCTGTCCGAGATTAACATGGGCCTTGCCGGCCTCTTGCTGGTCTTCACGCTTCTGGTCGGCGGCCCGATCTTTCTGCTGACCTTCTTTGCCGATAGCCTCTGGGCCTATCTGCAAAACCTCATCCCGCTCAGCAATCCGTTCGGACGCGACGACACCAATTTCGTTCAGGGCTGGACGTCGTTCTACTGGGCGTGGTGGATCAGCTGGTCACCCTTCGTGGGCATGTTCATCGCCCGCGTCAGCCGGGGAAGATCAGTGCGCGAGTTCCTGATCTGCGTGCTGCTGATCCCCAGTCTTGTCTGCGTGCTCTGGATGAGCGTCTTTGGCGGGACGGCGATCAATCAGGTCGTGGCAGACAACTACACCGCGGCCAAGGATGCGGCGCTGGAGCTCAAGCTCTTCTACATGCTCGACCAGTTGCCGCTGGCGACGATCACCTCGACCATCGGCATCATCCTCGTCGTGGTGTTCTTCGTGACCTCGTCGGACTCCGGCAGCCTTGTGATCGACACCATCACGGCGGGTGGCAAGGTGGACGCGCCGGTCACGCAGCGCGTGTTCTGGTGCATCTTTGAGGGCGCGGTCGCAATCGTGCTCTTGGTCGGCGGTGGCCTTGCGGCGCTGCAATCGGCGGTCATCTCGACGGGACTGCCCTTTACGCTGGTCCTGCTGATCATGTGCTGGGCCATCTTCAAGGGCCTGCAATCCGAGCGTAACGCCTGAAGGTAGCCTCAATACCAATGACATGGCCCCCGGACGCTTGCGCGTGCGGGGGCTTTGTTGTTTTCTGCCCGGATGGAAAACAGGGAGGCCGGGATGAGCAGCAGATTGGATGTGGATTTTGTGCGCGGGCAGTTCCCGGCGTTTGAAGAGTCGTCCCTGCAAGGGCAGGCGTTTTTCGAGAACGCCGGCGGCTCTTATGCCTGCGCGCCCGTGATCGACCGGCTGACGCGCTTCTACCGCGCGCGCAAGGTGCAGCCCTACGCGCCCTACGAGGCGAGCACGCTGGGCGGCGCCGAGATGGACGAGGCGCGCACGCGCCTTGCCGCCATCATGGGCATCGATACGGATGAGCTGAGCTTTGGCCCCTCGACCACGCAAAACACCTATGTCCTCGCCCGCGCCTTTGCCCAGTGGATGCGGCCGGGCGACGCGATCGTCGTGACCAACCAGGATCACGAGGCCAATAGCGGGCCTTGGCGCAGGCTGGCAGATGAAGGCTTTGACGTGCGCGAATGGTGCATCGACCCCGATACCGGCCATCTCGACCCCGAGGATCTGGAGGATCTGCTGGATGAACGCGTGCGCCTCGTCTGCTTTCCTCATTGCTCGAACGTGGTGGGCGAGGTCAATCCCGTGGCCGAGATCACCGCGCTGGCCCATGCGGCGGGCGCCTTTGTCTGTGTCGATGGGGTCAGCTATGCGCCCCACGGCATCCCGGATGTTGGCGCGCTGGGCGCCGACATCTACCTCTTTTCCGCCTACAAGACCTACGGGCCCCACCAGGGCATCATGGCGATCCGCCGCGCCCTTGGCATGATGCTGCCCAACCAGGCGCACTATTTCAACGAGGACAGCCTCTATAAACGCTTCACCCCCGCCGGGCCGGATCACGCGCAGGTTGCCGCCTGCGCGGGCATGGCGGACTACATCGACGCGCTGGCCGATCACCACGGGCTGACCGGCGATGCCGCCGCGCGGGGGCAGGGCGTGCATGACCTGATGCGCGCCCATGAGGAGGCGCTGCTGCAACCGCTGCTGGACTACGCCGCTTCGCGCAACTCCGTGCGCTTGCTCGGGCCCAGCCATGCCGCAGGCCGCGCGCCTACCGTCGCGCTGCGCACCGACCGCCCCGGCGAGGAGGTGGCGCGCGATCTGGCGCGGCATGGCATCATGGCAGGGGGCGGCGACTTCTATGCCGTGCGCGCGCTGAGGGCGATGGGGGTCGATCCGGCGCATGGGGTGCTGCGCCTCAGCTTTGTACATTATACGGCGAAGGCCGAGGTCGATAAGCTGATGAGCGCATTGGACGAAGTTCTTTGACCCCGCGCCCTGCGCCCTATGTCATGGCCGAACGCACAAGCCGGATCTGACATGAGCGATAGCAAACCGACCCTTCTATGGCTGCGCCGTGATTTGCGGCTCAGCGATCACCCGGCTCTCACCGCCGCGCTGGAGGCCGGTGGGCCTGTCATACCGGTCTTCATCCACGACAAAGCGGTCGAGGCGCTGGGCGCCGCGCCCAAGTGGCGCCTTGGCCTTGGCCTGGAGAAGCTGGAAGAGACGTTGGAGCCGAAGGGTAGCCGCCTGATCCTGCGGCGCGGCGATGCGCTGGAGGTTCTGCGCGACCTCATCACGGAGACGGGGGCAGGGGCCGTGCATTGGTCGCGCCTTTATGATCCGGACGCCATCGCGCGCGACAAGGCGGTCAAGGCCGCGCTAAAGGAGGATGGCATCGACGTGCACAGCCATTCGGGGCTTCTGATGTTTGAGCCGTGGACCGTCGAGACCAAGGATGGCGGATATTACAAGGTCTATACTCCGATGTGGCGCGCGGTTAAGGATCGCGGGGTCGCCGAGCCATTGAAGGCGCCGGCCAAGCTGAACCCGCCCGAGGAGTGGCCCGCCTCTGACAGCCTGGACGACTGGAAGATGAGCGCCGCCATGAACCGCGGCGCGGAAGTTTGCCTGCCTTACCAGCAGGTCGGCGAAGCGGCGGCGCAGGACCGGCTTGCGTGGTTCATCGACGGGCCCATCGACGATTACAATGATGCGCGCGACAAGCCCGCGGTCGATGGCACCTCGCGCCTCTCGGAAAATCTGGCGCTGGGCGAGATCACCCCGGCGCAATGCTGGCACGCGGGCCAGCGCAAGCTGCACGAGGGCTCGAAAGGGGCCGAGCAGTGGATCAAGGAGCTGGTCTGGCGCGAGTTCGCCTATCATCTGATCTATCACACGCCGCAGATCGCCACCCGCAACTGGCGCGAGAAATGGGACGCCTTCCCCTGGAACGAGGATGGTGAGACGCCCGAGGTCATGGCGTGGAAACAGGGCCGGACGGGCATCAAGTTCGTCGATGCGGCGATGCGCGAGATGTATGTAACGGGCCGTATGCACAACCGCGCGCGCATGATCGTTGCCAGCTACCTGACCAAGCATCTGATGACCCATTGGCGCGTCGGTCAGGCGTGGTTCGATCAGCACCTGACCGATTGGGACATCGCCTCGAATGCGATGGGCTGGCAATGGGCCGCCGGCTCGGGGCCCGATGCTTCGCCCTATTTCCGCATCTTCAACCCCGAGACGCAGCTGGAGAAATTCGACGAAAAGGGAAACTATATTCGCGACTGGATCGTGGAAGGACAGGAGGATCACAGCGATACGGCGCTCAGCTATTTCGATGCGATCCCGCGCAGCTGGGGCCTCAGCCCGGATGATGCCTACCCCGCGGAGCCGGTAGTCGGGCTTGCCGAAGGGCGAGAGCGCGCGCTGAATGCCTATCAGGACCGCTCGTTCTGAGTGTCGAGGATGATGAAATGCAGCGCAAAATTGCGTATAAGGGCAATAAAAACGGAAAGACCACTGCCATGATCCTGACTTCGACCGACGGCCAGAAAGACCTGCCGCGCTATTTCGCCCGCGTTTTCGAGAAAACCAAGGGTATCAACCGCGGCCGCCTCGATTTCGTGCTGCCCGACGGGCGTGTCTTTCGCGCGGACGGCCCCAATCCCGGCCCGGTGGGCGAGGTGCATCTGCACAATACGGATGTCTTTGCCCGCCTGATCCGCGAGGGCGACCTGGGATTTTGCGACGCGTACCTCGATGGCTGGTGGTCCACCCCCGACCTGCAGGCGCTGATGGATTTCATCTGCACGGATAACGAGGACGTCTATGACGGCTTCCCCGGCATGGGCCTTGTCCGCGCGTTCGAGCGGGCGCGCCACTGGCTGCGCAGCAATTCCAAGGGGCAGGCACGCAAGAACATCAGCCATCACTATGATCTTGGCAATGATTTCTACAAGCTCTGGCTGGATGATACGATGACCTATTCCAGCGCCATTTTCGAGACGGGCCAGGAAAGCATGGAGAAGGCGCAGATCGCCAAATACGCGTCGATGGTCGACCGTATGGGCGTGGGGCCCGGGGACCATGTGCTGGAGATCGGGTGCGGCTGGGGCGGGTTTGCCGAATATGCCGCGGCCGAGCGCGGGCTGAAGGTGACCGGCCTGACGATCAGCCGGGAGCAGTTGAACTACGCGCGAGAGCGCATTGAAAAGGCGGGGCTTTCCCATCTGGTCGAGTTCAAGATGCAGGACTACCGCGACGAGCGGGGCCTCTATGATGGCATCGCCAGCATCGAGATGTTCGAGGCCGTCGGCCAACAGTACTGGCCCGTCTATTTCGATACGGTGCGCGAGCGGCTGCGTCCCGGCAAACGCGCGACGCTGCAAATCATCACGATCAGCGACGACCGCTGGGATGTCTATCGGCGCGGCGTGGATTTCATCCAGAAATACATTTTTCCGGGCGGCATGCTGCCCAGCCCCAGCGCCCTGCGGGCCGAGGTCGAGCGGGCAGGCCTGACTTTGGCCGGGTCCATGGAATTCGGCGAAAGCTACAGCCAGACGCTGCGCCGTTGGCATGACCGCTTCAATGACCGTTGGGACAGCGTCGCCGCGCTGGGCTTTGACGAGCGGTTTCGCCGGATGTGGAATTTCTACCTGACCTCTTGCGCCGGATCGTTTCACGCGGGAAACTGCGACGTGACACAGATCACCATAGCAAAGCCCGGATAAGACATGCCTTCCACGCGTACCCTTCCCACCGCTGCCCGTCTTGTCGCAGCCTTGTCACTGGGGGCGCTCGGCTGGCTTGCCAGCGATCTTGTGCGGCCGCTCATGCCGGAGGGCACCGGCTTTGGCTGGTTCAACTACGTGAACGCCGTGCTTGGCCTTCTGTGCGGCTGGTATGTCATCGGCAGCCGGGCGGGGCGCGGCATGATCGATGCGTTGGCGAACGGGCTGACCGGGGTGCTGGCGCTGACCATATGGGCGTTTTTCGTCCAGAGCCTGAATCTCATGCTCAAGCAGTCACTGGAGAACAAGTACAGTGGCCCGGTTCAGGCTGTCATTGGCATTTTCCGGAATGCCATCGACTACGCGGAATACCTGATCGATCCCACGCTGATCGGCGTTCTGTTGATCGGCGGCATGGTCTGCGGAGTTCTGGCCGAGATGGCCGCGCGGCGCTGGACCTGAGCGGACCAGGGCATGACTGATATCTTCCTCTATGGCACGCTGCGCGATCGTGCGCTCTTGGCCATTGTGCTTGGCCCCGAGGCCTTTGGCGCCGATCTGCGCGAAGCGGTCCTGCCGGATCACGCGGTCAGCTGGGCCGAGGGGCAGGTTTTCCCGACCATCGCCAAGGCGGCGGGGCAGGAGGCGCGCGGCGTACTGTTGGCCAATCCGGGCGATGCGCTGCTTGAGCGGCTGGATTTCTACGAGGGCGGCTTTGGCTATGATCTGAAGCCGGTCGATGTGATCAGCGAAGGCGCTGCGCGCCGCGCCCGCGTCTATTTCCCGCGCCCCGGGCAATGGCCCCCCGGCGCGCCCTTCGATCTGGCCGACTGGCAAGAGCGGTATGGCCCGCTCAGCCGTCTCGCCGCGGGCGAGGCGATGTCCTATCTGGGCCGCATGGACGCTGAGACGCTGGCCTCTCGCATGCCGATGATCCGCGCGCGTGCCTCCGCGCGGCTGGCCGCCACCGGTGTGCCCGCCGAGATCCGCTCCGATACCGGCGCAGATACGGTCGAGGTTCTGGAGACGCAGGTGAATCACATCGGCTTCTACCGTTTCGAGACGCAGCGCCTGCGCTATCCGAGCTTTCGGGGCGACCTTGGCCCTGAGGTCCGCCGCGAAATGATTGTGGCGACCGATGCGGCCTTGGTCCTGCCCTACGATCCGGTGCGTGACCGGGTGCTGCTGGTCGAGCAGTTTCGCATGGGCCCTTTCGGGCGCGGCGATCCGCGCCCCTGGATGCTGGAGCCTGTGGCAGGCCGTGTCGATCCGGGCGAGACGCCCGAAGAGGCCGCGCACCGCGAATGTGCGGAGGAGGCAGGCCTGACGCTCAGCCGGCTTTTGCCGATTGCGGGCTATTATTGCACCCCCGGCTATTCAACTGAGTATTTTCACAATTTCGTAGGGTTGGCGAACCTGCCCGATGACCTGCCGCGCTTTGGCGGGCTGGAGTCGGAGGCCGAGGATATCCGCGTGCATCTCGTTGATTTCAACGCTGCGATGCGCCTGATCGAGACTGGCGAGGCCGATAACGGGCCGCTGATCCTGTCGCTTTTGTGGCTGGCGGCGAACCGGCGCGCCCTGCGCGCTGCGGCTTGAGTCCGGGGGCCATCGGGCCTAAGTCTTTGACCAACGCTTTAACGCTGCAACGCTGAAAGGACGCGCCATGCGCTTTGCCGAGGATCTGGCCGCTGCGGTCGGTAACACCCCCCTGATCAAACTGCGCCGGGCCAGCGAAGAGACCGGCTGCACCATTCTGGGCAAGGCCGAGTTTCTGAACCCGGGCCAATCGGTCAAGGATCGCGCGGCGCTTTATATCATTCGCGACGCCGTTGCGCGCGGGGATCTGAAACCGGGTGGCACCATTGTCGAGGGCACGGCGGGCAATACTGGCATCGGGCTGGCGCTGGTCGGCGCGTCGATGGGGTTTAAGACGGTGATCGTCATCCCCGAGACGCAAAGCCAGGAGAAAAAGGACATGCTGCGGCTTGCCGGTGCCGATCTGGTGCAGGTGCCGGCGGCGCCCTATAGCAACCCCAACAACTTCGTGCGCTATTCCGAGCGTCTGGCGCAGGAGCTGGCCAAGACCGAACCGAATGGCGCGATTTGGGCCAACCAATTCGACAATACCGCCAACCGTCTTGCTCATATCGAGACGACCGGCCCCGAGCTGTGGGAGCAGACGGACGGTAAGCTGGACGGGTTCTGCTGCGCGGTCGGGTCGGGCGGCACGCTGGCGGGCGTCGGCATGGCGCTGCAGCCCAAGGGGGTCAAGGTGGCGATTGCCGATCCGATGGGTGCCAAACTTTATTCCTACTACACCACCGGCGAGCTGGAGAGCGAGGGCGAGAGCATCGCCGAGGGCATCGGGCAGGCGCGGATCACCGCCAATCTTGAAGGCTTCACGCCGGACTTTGCCTACCAGGTTCCCGATAGTGAGGCGCTGCCCATCGTCTTTGACCTGCTGGAGCATGAGGGCCTCTGCATGGGCGCCTCTACGGGCGTGAACGTGGCAGGCGCGATGCGGCTGGCGCGCGAAATGGGCCCCGGCCATACTATAGCGACGATCCTCTGCGACTATGGCACGCGTTATCAGTCCAAGCTTTTCAACCCTGAATTCCTGCGCGAAAAGGGCCTGCCGGTCCCCGGCTGGATGCAAGGCGCGCCGCGCTCGATCCCCGGGGTATTCGCTGAATGATGGCATTGCTGCGCAATCTGCTGCTGGCGCTGACGCTTGCGGTGGTGCCTGCCGGTGCGGCGATGGTGGCCCTTCCGGGCGCCGCTCACGCGCAGCAGCCCCCCGAGGCACCGAATTATGACCGCTGGGAAGCACTGGCCAACCGGGCCAGCGAGGCGATCGAAAACCAGCGCGCCTCTCTTGCCGCCTTCGAGAGCATGCGCGAACAGCTGGCCGAGTGGCGCAGCGTTTTCGCCAATGCGCAGAACATCAATTCCAGCGCGATTTCGACCCTTGAGGCGCAGATCCGGGCGCTGGGCCCCGCTCCGGCGGAAGGCGAAGAGGAAAGCCCCGAGATCGCAGCCGAGCGCGAGAGACTGAACGCGCAGCTGGCCGATTTGCGCGCCCCGGTCAGGCAGGCCGACCTGGCCTATAGCGAAGCGGATGAGATGATCCGCAATGTCGACCGCATCATCCGCGAGCGCCAGACCGAAGAGCTGCTGGAGCGCGGGCCGTCCCCGCTGAACCCGACCCATTGGGGCGAGGGGTTCTCGACCCTTGTGTCCACCTTCACCACCGCGCGGGCCGAAATCGTTACCAGCCTGAACAGCCCCGCTGAGCGGGCCCAGATAACCTCGAACCTGCCAGTCGTCGCCTTTCTCAGCCTCATCGGCCTCATCCTGCTGGTGCGCGGACGATTCTGGGCCGAATGGCTCGTGCGCATGGTGCTGCCGCTCAAGATTACGTCGGGGGTGTGGCTGATCAAGTTCATCATGTCGCTCGGAGAAGTCGTGATGCCGACCATTGGTATGGTCATGCTGGTGCAGGCGGCAACGATCAGCGATCTTCTGGGCACGCATTCTACTGCGCTGTTAGACAGCCTCTTTGGTGCAATCTTCATCTTTTTGGTGTCACGCTGGCTGTCTTTGCGTCTCTTTGCGCGTGAGGATGACGGGCGTCTGCCGCTTGCGCTGGGGCCGGACAAACGGCGTTCGGGGCGGCTCTACGCCGGGCTTCTCGGGCTTGTGGTTGCGGTCCTCTACTTGATCAGTGAAGTCGCCGAGGGGAATGGCTGGACCTCGGCCGCCAAGGTGGTGATTGCGTTCCCGGTGATGGTCATCGCGGGTCTGCTGCTGATCCGGATGTCGCGGCTTCTGGTTGCGCATTATCGCGCCTTGGCGGACCCGGGCGAGGATACGGACGTCCACAACACGACCTATGGAAACCGCATCGGCCGGCTTCTGGCCAAGCTTCTGACCGCCGTCGCCATTGGCACGCCGGTGCTGGCCGCCCTCGGCTATTACAAGCTGGCGATGGGTATTCTCATGCCGTCGCTCCTGTCCTTGATCCTCTTGGCGACGCTTCTTGTGCTGCGCGGTGTCGTGGTGGAAATCTACGTGCTGACCACGCGCAAGAGCGAGGGAAGCTCCGAGGATCTGATCCCGATGCTCGCCGGGTTCATCCTTGCGTTGGCGTCCTTGCCTTTCTTTGCACTGATCTGGGGCGCGCGCGTTGCGGATCTGAGCGAGCTTTGGGTCAGGTTCAAGCGCGGCGTCACGCTGGGAGATCTGACAATATCGCCGACAATCTTCCTGACGCTCGCCATCGTCTTCTCGATCGGTTTCATCGTCACGCGGGTGCTTCAGGGCACGCTCAAGAATTCGCTTTTGCCCAAGACCAAGATGGAGACGGGCGCGCGCGACGCCATCGTGTCGGGCGTGGGCTATATCGGCATCTTCCTTGCCGCGCTGATCGCGGTGACAAGCGCCGGGATCGACCTCAGCAGCCTTGCCATCGTCGCCGGTGCCCTGTCCGTCGGTATCGGTTTCGGCCTGCAGAACATCGTTTCCAACTTCGTGTCGGGCATCATCCTTCTGATCGAGCGGCCCATCAGCCAGGGCGACTGGATCGAGGTGAATGGCCAGCACGGCACGGTGCGCGAAATCTCGGTGCGCTCGACCCGGATCGAGACCTTCGACCGCTCGGACCTGATCATCCCGAACTCGGACCTCGTCAGCGGCGTGGTCACCAACTATACCAAGGGCAGCACGGTGGGCCGCCTGATCGTCAAGGTGGGCGTGGCCTATGGCAGCGATACGAAACAGGTCGAAGCCATCCTGCGCGAGGTCGCAACAGGCCATCCCATGGTGCTGATGAACCCCGAGCCGACGGTCCTCTTCAGGGCGTTCGGCACGGATTCCTACGATTTTGAGATCCGGGCGATCCTGCGGGACGTGAACTGGATCATGGGTGTCGGGTCGGACATGCACCATGAGATCGCCAAGCGCTTTGCCGAGGAAAACATCGAGATTCCCTATCAGCAGCGCGACATCTGGCTCCGCAACCCCGAGGTGTTGACCGGCGCCGCCGCAGGCGCCGCGCAGCGCAAGGCGACCGAGCAGCCGGATGCCAAGGTCTCGGACAAGGCGCCCGCCATGAGTCACACAGCCGGCACGGGTCAGCCACAGCGCATCGACGATGGCGACAGCGCCGGCGATCCCGATGGAGACGGACGATGACGCATCCCCTGTTCGGCGACGATGCCTATTGCGCCGACGCGCCAGGCAGTGTGACGGCGCATACTGCCGAAGGCGGCGTCGTTCTCGATCAGTCGATCTTCTATCCCACTGGCGGCGGCCAGCCCGGCGACAGCGGCCATGTCACCTGGCCCGGCGGCAGCATGGAGGTGGCCACGACCGTCAAGGGCGAGGGGGGCGCCATCGTCCTCGTCCCCGCCGCGCCGCAGGCCTTGCCGCCGGTCGGCACCGCCCTGCGTCAGACGCTGCTCTGGTCCCGCCGTCACCGCCTGATGCGGATGCACACCGCGCTGCACCTCCTGTCGGTCGTCATACCCTTGCCCGTCTCTGGCGGGTCCATCGGGGAGCTGCGCAGCCGGCTCGATTTCGACATGCCCGAGGCCCCCGAGGATCCCGCCGCAATCGAGGCCGAGCTGAACGCGCTGATCGACGCCGACCTGCCGGTCAGCGAGGACTGGATCACCGGCGCCGAACTCGATGCCAACCCCGAACTGGTCAAGACGATGTCCGTCGCTCCACCGCGCGGAGCAGGCCAGATCCGCCTCGTCCAGATCGGTGCGGAGGCGCCCTATGTCGACCGCCAGCCCTGCGGCGGCACCCATGTGGCCCGCACCGGCGAGATCGGCCAACTGCGGCTTGGCAAGATCGAAAAGAAGGGCCGCCAAAACCGCCGGGTCTATCTGCACCTAGATAATTGAAAAGCGACATTATGCCCTTGATCTGCCCGGTTGCCCCCCGTTAAAGAGGCGCAACGGAGCGGTGGCCGAGTGGTCGAAGGCGCACGCCTGGAAAGTGTGTAGGCGGGAGACCGTCTCCAGGGTTCGAATCCCTGTCGCTCCGCCACAAACCAATCGC
Source organism: Roseovarius roseus (assembly GCF_043355935.2). Classification (NCBI taxonomy): domain Bacteria; kingdom Pseudomonadati; phylum Pseudomonadota; class Alphaproteobacteria; order Rhodobacterales; family Roseobacteraceae; genus Roseovarius; species Roseovarius roseus. The sequence continues at coordinate 68,700 of NZ_JBHFPE020000014.1, forward strand.
GAACCCGAGACGAGACCCCGGTGCGGGTCTTTTTTCTTTTTGGTTCAAAGGGGTTTAACGACGTCATCCAACTTTCGGAGACTGGCCACCCGTCCGAAATTGGTCTCCGAACGCCTCGCGTCTCTTTTCACCCGCCCTTCACCCAAATCGAGACGCATTCAAAAATGCGCGTTATTTCAGGTGCTTGACAAAAATAGATTGCGCCGCAGTTGAGGTGGGTTCGAACGCTATCGAAACGATTAGAGAACCAGATCATCGAATGGGGTGGTGCCCCTGGGACAATTCGGGTGGACACTCGCGAAAACAGGATGGAGGTGAGAGAGGGAGTGTCGCCGGGAGGGCCTTCTGAAGCCTAAAAGGGCGTGGTAACTGCGCGGTAGGTCATGAGAGACCTCCTATTCAGATCGATTTGTGGCTCAGAGTCGGGGTGAGGGGTGCATCCTCGTTCAGGCTCGACCCTTGCCTTGTGTAGTCCAATGTAGTTATATGTAGCGGCTGAAACACAACGGGGCAAATACATATAACTACAAATGATGAATAAAAGCGTTCCCATATCATTTCGTCTTTCGGCGGAGACCAAGCAGGCGCTTGAAAAAGCGGCAAAAGATGATTCTCGTTCCGTTTCATCACTGTTGGACAAGCTGGTATCAGACTGGCTCAAGGAGCAGGGGTATCTGGCAAAGTAGTAGGGGACCGCTATGGGTGTAGATATGCCGTTACTCGCGGGACATTTTCTTTAACCTCCCCAGTTTGGGAAGGAGGGAGATGTTCATGACCAAGGATTAACTCGAGATTCAGCGTAAGTTGCGGATACTGCGACACGCCGTGGAGATCGGTCACGTCACCAAGACTTGCCGCTATTTTAGGATAGGTCGATCCAGCTTCTATCGATGGCGTCACGCCTATGCTGGGCGCGGCGAAGCTGGTCTGGTCAACCCGTCCCCATTCCCAAGTGGCGCGTCAATAGAACGCGGGCTGAAAATGAGAGAAAGGTGCTTTATCTTCGGGGCAAATATCACCTCGGCCCGATGCGGATCGTCGTACTCAGATTGGACCGGTTTCTGGTCTCAAGACCAGCTTGCGATACTGCGATGGAGTGACGCCGGTAAACCGGCGGAAGGCGCGGCTGAAGTGCTGTGGACTCTCGTACCCTACCATCATCGCAACATCGATCACCTTCATGTCGGGATCGTCAAGGCGCGTACGGGCAAGGTCGAAGCGTGCCTCCTGAACGATTTTCGAATATGAACTGCCGCTCTGTGCCAGCATGCGCTGCAATGTTCTCGTGCTGATACCCGAGATCTCGGCGGCGAAGGCGACATCGATGCGGCCCTCGTTGAGATAAGGCTGAACCATCATGCGCAGAAGGCTGACGAATTCCCAGGCGGATTGGCCATCCCGCACCTCCATCGACGACAAGGCCCCAAGCGAGCGTGACGTTTCCATGCCCGTGGATTGGGCAAGCTCTGCACGCGCGACCGTAACCGATGAATGCGGCTGCCCCATGAGGATGCGGGTGTTCGGGAAGGCTTCACGGACAGCCGCGGGCGGGCTTTTTGAGGAAACGAAGCAGATTTCGCGTGGATACCAGGATGCGCCCATGACGCTGCGTATGATCGAAATGATCGCCTGCAGGTTCAACCACTCCGCAAAACAGACGAAGAGATGACGATCGAGACCTGCCATGCTGCAGACGACACGGACGTCATCCATCTCGGGCTGGATGCTCATGCCGAGGGCACTGTCCTCCAGCCGCGTGATTTCGATCAAGGCCTCGAGGCGCTTCAGACCGGTTTGCGCAGCCACGATGGCCGCTTGGTGCGCCGGGCGTAACGAGTCCAGAGACGCTCTCTGCGCACCCAGAAACCCCAACTCCATGGGATGGAAATCGCGGCCCGACCGGGCAATCCACTCCAAAGCGAGTGGGACGCTGACATAAAGATCAGGCGTCTCTTCTATTCGTGGCGGCAACCGGGATTGGGCAAGATCGCGATCCACCGGAACGCCGAGGTCGCGTAGCACCTCGACAAAATTGCTCAGGTGCGTTGCCCTGACGAGCGCAAGCCTACCATCCAAACGCACTCTCCCTTCGCCTGCCTGCGCGAAATTTGGCGCGCAATGGTCTGAGTTCGAAATGCGAATCGGGCACCCTGTCCGCACAATGACCTTTGTTTCAGGTTAGCACACATGCCGCACTGCACGAAGTATCCCGCCCAAGGACACTCCAGGGTCAAATCGGTCATCGCCGGATTGGTTCTGACTGGCACGGTGTCCGTCGAAGCCGTGGCCAGTCATTTCGGGATCAGTCCCAGAACACTTCAACGCAGGTTGAATCAACGCGGAATCGGCTTTTGGACAATGGTCGAGCAGAGCCGGTTCGAAATTGCCGGCGCCTTGCTGCACCAAACGGATCTGCAGGTTCAGGAGATCGCCGCCAAACTCGGGTACAGCACGCCGGGAGGTTTCAGCCGTGCCTTCACGAGATGGGCAGGCTGTTCGCCAAGCGCCTTCAGGGCGAAACCGGAGGGCAAAAGCCGAAACCAGACGATTGGCGCGAAATGGGCAGAGTTGGAGGCGGGCGATCAATAACCTTCAGAGCGACCGTACGGCCTTTTCGTGGAGAATTGAAGAATGATACGTCTGACCGCCTTGAGCGCAATGGCATTTGTGGCCGCAATGGGGCCCGCATTCGGGGACGTGTCGTCTTCCGAACTCGAAGCAATCTCGATCCCCGATACGGTCGAGACCGCGATCGGGACGCTCGAATTCTTTGACGGGGTGCCGACCGACGCCACGGTCGCCACGGTCTATGACAACCTTGACCGCATGCGCGGCTTGCAGGTCTTTCTCGACAATGTCGGTGCGGTGTCGATGCACAGCGTGCGCAAGGGGCTGGCCGATGCCGGGGCGGAAGGCGCGAACAGGATCGCCCTTTTTGCGCAATTAATGGATTCCCAAACGCTCGTGGTCACGGCCAACACTTCCACGCTCTATGCCTATACCTATACAGATCTCGCCGAGGATGGCCCGACGGTGATCGAGGTGCCGCCGGGGATGCTCGGATTTCTCAATGACGCGTGGCAGCGCTTTGTCGGCAACATGGGCGTCACGGGACCGGATGCCGGACAGGGCGGCAAGTATCTCGTGGTTCCGCCCGGCTATGATGGCGATATCCCGGACGGATATTTTCTGCTGGAGCCGTCGACCAACCGGAACTTCATGTTCCTGCGCGGATCCATCGCGAAAGGGCTTGAGCCGGCGGTCGAGAACATCACCGCGAACCTGAAGGTCTATCCGCTGAAAAACGCCGCAAACCCGGCCGAGACCGCATTTGAAAACGTCTCGAGCAAAGCGTTCAACACGGTTCTGCCAAGTGACTACAGCTATTTCGAGATCCTTGACCAGATCGTGCAGGAAGAGCCGATCGAGGCGATAGGTCCCGAAGTGCGCGGCACGATCGCCGCCATCGGGATCGTCAAGGGGCAGCCTTTCGACCCGGACGAGCGGATGAAGAAGCTGTTGACCGAGGCTGCCACACTGGCAAACGCAACCGCCCGCGTCATCACGTTTCAGCCGCGGATCGAGGGCGTGCGGATCTATCCGGACAATCCCGGCAGCGTCTGGTCCACCGCCTTCGCCAACAAGAACACCAGTTTCGAGGCGGATGGAGCGACGAATCTGGATGCGCGCGTGCTCTACTACTTCAATGCGGGCGGCGTCACGCCGGCGATGGCCACCAGCAGCCCCGGCCAGGGGTCGGACTATGCGCTTGCCCTTCTGGATGCCCAGCAGCAGGCGTTTGACGGGGCCAAGACCTACAAGCTGCATCTTCCCAAGGATGTGCCCGTCAAGGATTTCTGGGCCATCACCATGTATGACACCCAGACCCGCTCGCAATTGCAAACCGGCCAGCCGTTTCCGACCATCGGCAGCCAGACGGATGGCATGACCCAGAACGCCGACGGATCCTATGACATCTACTTCGCGCCGGAAGCGCCGGAGGGCAAGGAGGGCAACTGGCTTCAGACCGTTCCGGGCAAGAGCTGGTTCACCATCCTGCGGATGTATGGACCGCTCGAGCCTTGGATCGACCAGAGCTGGCGCCCCGGCGAGATCGAATTGGTTGAATGATTTCATGGGCGGGGCAAATGCCCCGCCGCAATACCGCGAGCGCCCTCGCGCCCAAAGGCGTGCCGGCGATCAAATCAAGGAATGTGATGATGATAGAGTTTCAAGGGGCTCCTGACGGGCCGATGACCACGACACGGATTGGTGCAACTCTGGCACGCGCGATCGAGGCCGTGGCCTCCGCGAAAAAGCTCGCAACACAGGTCATTTCCGCATTGGCCTTCACCGGCCTCGCGTTTGGTGCGCAGGCCGAGGAAAAGTCCGCGGCGCCCGACCTGGAAACAGTCGCCGAACAGGCCTATGTCTATGGGCTGCAGCAGGCAATTTTCTACGGCCAGCGCTGGATCTATTCGCAGAACGACGACGAGTCCAACATCGTTTACGCCGGTCTCAACCAGTTTTCCTGGGTGCGCGACAAGATCAGCCCCGATTATCCCGTGGTGACACCGAATGCGACCACCCTTTATGGGGCAGGCTTCCTTGACCTGCGCGCAGGACCGGTTGTCATCGAGGTGCCCGAGATTACGGACCGGTACTTCAGCGTTCAGATAATGGACCAGTATGGCATTTTCCGAATGATTGTCGGCTCACCCTTCAATGGCACCAAGGCGCGCTCCTATATTCTGGTGCCGCCAGGCTTCACCGATACCATTCCGGCGGATTTCCCGACGACCGACATCGTTCAGTGGCCAACGCAATCCGCTTACGGCGTTGTTCGCATGGCCGTCGAAACAGGCGCCGATGCCGAGATCAAGACGATCAACGGGTATCAGGATCAGGTGTCGATCACGCCGCTGGCGGACTGGCTGGCGAATGACCGCAAGGGCGTGCCGCAGGCAGATCGGGAGATCGTGCCGGGCGATTATCCCGTTCCCGACGGTCTTCCCGATTATGCATATGGACAGGTCGACAAACAGACTGCCGAACAATACTTCACCTTGCTCAGCGTCATCCTGAACGACCCGACGCTGCCGGTGCTCCAGGATTCCTTGATGGAATCCGACATGCTGAAGCAGCTTGAGGCGGTCAATATCGGCAAGGGTCTGGAGTTTGACTGGTCCAAGCTGACCGCTGAGCAGCAAGAGGCGCTGGAGACCGGATTCAAGGCCGGGTTCGACAGCGTGCGCGAGACACTGAAGACCAACATGATCAACATGAATGGCTGGGGTGTCGTGCGCAATGCAGGCGGGTTCGAGACCCGCTGGATGGACCGCGCGATCATCGCCGATGCGGCCTGGGCCGCCCCCGACAAGAACATCTCGCATGGTGGCGCGTTCCTCTTCCTTGACTCCGAAGGCAATCCTTTCAGCGGCGAGAACAAGTATACCCTGACTTTCGACATGAACGATCTGCCGCCTGTCACGCAGTTCTGGTCGATCCCGATCTACGACTCGAATGGCTATTTCGTGGCGAACGAGATCAGCCGTTACACGGTGAACAGCTTCATGCTGGACGCCGGTGATCTGGTGGTCGAGGACGGCAAGCTGGTGATCCACATCCAGCACGAAAAGCCGACCGATCCGAAACAGGCCAAGAACTGGCTGCCCGCGCCGGCTGACGGTTTCCGCTTCACCTCGCGATATTATGGACCCTACGCGCCGCTGACGGACGGCTCCTACAAGATGCCCCAGGTCGTGAAGGTCCAATAAGCTGCCTGACATAAAAGGGGTTCCCGCAGGGGTGCCCCGATTTACCCGGCCATTCCAAGGAACAAGCAGAATGATTACCCGACGTCTTTGCGCAACGACTGCCCTGGTGTCCCTCATGACCTTTGCCGCGTCAGCCGAGGTCACCAAGACCCAGCTCGAGGCAATCTCGATCCCCGACAAGGTCGAGACGCCGATCGGGACGCTGGAATTCTTCGACGGTGTGCCGGTCGGCGATACCGTGGAAACGGTCTATGACAACCTTGATCTGATGCGCGGGCTGGCCGTTTTCATGGGCAATCAGGGGGCGGCGTCGCTTCACGCCATGCGGACGGGCAACGCAAGCATTGGCGCCGACGCGTCGAACAAGTTCACGATAACCGAACAGTTGCTTCAGCCGGACTCCCTCTATCTGACAGGCAATACATCGACGCTCTACGCGCTTGGCTACATGGACCTGAAAAAGGATGGTCCACTGGTCATTGAGTTGCCGCCCGGCATGCTTGGGTTTGTCGACGACGCCTGGTTCAGATTTGTCGAGAACCTTGGCGCGATTGGCCCGGACAAGGGGCAGGGCGGCAAATACCTGATGTTGCCGCCGGGCTATCAGGGCGATGTGCCGGATGGGTATTTCGTGATAGAATCCCCCACTTACAACAACCTCGTGTTTCTGCGCGGCTCTATCGCGAAGGGCCTTGAGCCTGCGGTCGAGAACATCAAATCCAACCTCAAGGTCTATTCGCTGGCTCAGGCTGACAATCCGCCCGAAACCGAATTCATCAACTTTTCCGGCAAAAGCTACAACACGATTGCGCCGAACGATTTCAGTTTCTTCGAAGGCCTGAACCAAGTGGTCCAGGAAGAGCCGATTGATGCGATCGACGCCGAGGCGCGCGGGCTTCTGGCCGCGATCGGCATCGTCAAGGGTCAGCCATTCGATCCGGATGCGCGGATGAAGGCGCTTCTGGGCGAGGCGGCGACCCTCGGAAATGCCACGGCGCGTGCCATCACGTATCAGCCGCGTATTGACGGGGTGTTCATCTATCCCGACACGGACAGCGCCTGGACCACCGCCTATGCCGACAAGAACACGACCTTCGAGACCGATGGCGCGATGGGTCTGGATGCGCGGGTGCTGTTCTATTTCAACGCCACGGGTGTGACGCAAGCGATGGCGGCGACGACGGTCGGCCAAGGGTCCGACTATGCGCTCGCCTATCTGGATGCCAACAAACAGCCGCTTGACGGATCCAGGACTTACAAGCTGCGCCTGCCGCCGGACGTGCCGATCAACAACTTCTGGGCCGTCACGCTATACGACACGCAGACGCGATCGTTGCTGCAAACCGGGCAGAAATTTCCCACGGTGGGGAGCCAGAGCGACGGGGTTCAGCAAAACGCCGACGGCTCCTACGACGTCTATTTCGCGCCGGAGGCGCCCGAAGGCCGCGAAGGCAACTGGCTTCAAACGGTGCCGGGCAAAAGCTGGTTCACCATCCTGCGGATGTATGGCCCGCTTGAGCCCTGGATGGACAAGTCCTGGCGCCCCGGCGAGATCGAACTGGTAGAATGATAAACCAACTTGGCCGCGTTCAGGTGGACACAGTAACCACGGCCCTTCTTTCGCTGGCCGATACAACGGCAATGTGAGGATTATCCGATATGAACAAACCAGCGGTACATCGCGTGGCAAGACTGCTCACTTCGGCAACGACCGCGGCCATCGTCATGGCGGCGTCTCAGGCCACGGCGCAAGAGTACCAGAACAGCCTTACGCTTTACGGTCTCGTGCCGTGGGTCGATACAGAAGTGACGGGCAGCGGGGGTAACTCCGCCAATTCATCCGCGACGCCCGGCGACATCATTGAAGCGCTCGATTTCACCTACATGGTTGCGGGCGAAAGCCGGTTTGGAAAACTCAGCCTGCTTTATGATGCCATCTACACCGATCTGGCAGAGAGCGGCACACTCGGCGGGCCATTCGCCGGGCGAACCACTGTCGATGTCAAAATGCAGCTTGCGTCGGCGGCGCTTGGCTATGCGCTGTACGAGCAGAACGGCAAACTGCTTCAGGGTTACGGCGGCATCCGGGTGGTCGATGTGCGCACCGATGTCGGGCTGGTTGGCGGAGGCCCGGTAGGGGCGAGTTTCGACGCAAGGATAGACAAGACGTGGGTCGACCCGATGATCGGTGTGCGAGGGCGCACCGAGCTGACTGAAAAGGTGTCTCTGGGAGGTTTTGCCAGCATCGGCGGTTTCGGCGTTGGGTCGGATTTTTCTTATGATATCTATGGCGGGGTTGAATACGCAATCAACGACCGGGTCAGCGCCAATGCCGGGTTTCGGTACATGAGCTTCGATTATGACGGCGGCACCGCCGATCTTGAACTTGAAATGTATGGACCCGTTCTCGGGATCACCTTGCGTTTCTGACAATAAAAATTGGGGACAATAAAATGAAATGCTACTTCGCCAAAGCAAAGTCAAAGATGTTGAAAAACTCCACCGAAGCGTGGGGATGGAAGTCAAATGCAATTCTCGCTGCTTGTGCATCGATGATTTTCGCTCCTGCAGCTCATGCGCAAGACGCTGACCTGGCCAAGAAGCTGGCCAATCCGATTTCCTCACTGATCAGCGTGCCGTTTCAATGGAATTACGACTCAAATATTGGGCCGAATGATGATGGTGAACGCGCGACTCTCAACATCCAGCCGGTCATTCCGATCTCACTGAACAGTGACTGGAATCTGATCACGCGCGTGATCCTGCCTGTCACGTCTCAGAGCGACATCTTTCCTGGTGCAGGCGATCAGTTCGGCCTGGGCGACACGACTGTCAGCGCGTTCTTCTCGCCCGTCAAACCAGCGTTTGGCAAATGGATCTGGGGCGTTGGACCGGTGGCCGTGTTGCCGACAGCGACGGACAGTCTGCTTGGCGCAGAAAAATGGGGGCTTGGCCCAACGGCCATCGCGCTGACGCAGTCGGACGGATGGACGATCGGTGCCCTGGCCAACCATGTCTGGTCTGTCGGTGGTGACAGTAGCCGCGCGGATATCAACAACACGTTCCTCCAGCCATTCGTCTCATATACTTCGGCCACTGCTTGGACCTACACGCTCAACACCGAAGCCTCCTACAACTGGGAGTCCGAAGAGTGGTCGGTTCCGATCAATGCACAGGTTTCCAAATTGACACGGATCGGCGATCAGCCGGTCAGCATCGGCGTGGGCGCGCGGTATTGGGCCGACAGTACCCCGACCGGGCCGGAAGGCTGGGGCGCGCGTGCGTTTCTCACCTTCCTGTTTCCGAAAGGTTGATTGAGCGGACATTTGCGAGGCATGCGAATGCACAAAGATGTTTCAGGGGTTTGCTTCGATCGTCCGGTCACCGAAAGCGTGATCGCGCCCGCGCGACAGACATCAGATTGCGCAGAATCTTGGGTGTCGGCTAAATGAGTGAGGACCCAACCATCGAGGCTGCCCGCATTTCGCGCGGCGGTCTCTATTACAGGATGCAGGCGCGTCTTGGCCTGGTGAAGGAAGATCAGTTGCGGCCGGTTACCCGGGCGCTTCTGTTCGTTCTGATTGCATGGGGCGTGCCTCTGGTCATCAGCATCTTCGAAGGACAGGCTTTTGGCAGCTATGCAGAGATGCCTTTTTTGCTGCATCTGCCGGTGCTGTCACGCTTTTTGCTCGGAGTGTGCCTGCTCGTCGTGATGGAGCCTGTCGCGGAAAATCAACTTGCCTCGGTCCTGGGGCCCCTGCTCAGTCCGCCATTGCTGGCGCCCGGCTCCAAGGCAGCGGCCGCATCGGCCGCAGCCCTGGCCGTTCGCCGCCGCAATTCCCGGCTGGCAGAGATCGTCTGTTTTGGCGTCGCCTGTACTCTCTCGCTTGGAACGGCCTATACCCTTCGCGCCTTTGACGAAACCTCGTGGGCTTTCGTCAGCGGAAGCGGCGGACAGAGCTTTTCCTACACTGCGCTCTGGTGCCTTTGGATCAGCAGCCCGATTTATTTCTTCCTCGTGGCGCGCTGGATTTGGCGTATCGTCATTGTGGCGCTGTTCCTGAAGTCGATCGCATCTTTGGAATTGCGGCTGACGGTCACGCATCCGGACGGCGCAGCGGGTATCGGCTTCGTGGGGGCATTCCCCAATACGTATACCCTGTTCGTTCTGGCCTTGAGCTGCAATCTGGGGGCGGCGATGGTTGTGTCTCGATTCTGGTGGAAATTCTCCAGCGGCGTTCTCCGAGCATGCGGATTTGGGCCTGATCAGGCCGCG